>JAAXTT010000021.1 GCA_013336365.1 Peptococcaceae bacterium | reverse complement strand
GTATTGTTGACCAAAATAACAGTAATCTTCTCATTCCTTGAGGCAGCATTAACCAAATGCTGGGACCCGATGGCATAGCCACCGCCGTCACCCATATAGGCAATACCAATTAAATCAGGATTGGCTCTCTTCAACCCGGTTACCACCGGGGTAGTTCTTCCATGGTGGGTTTGAACTGAGTCAACATTAAGAAAATCCCAGGAAAGCAAAGAGCACCCTATATCACATCCGTAAACTGCTTTATCTTGAATACCTAGTTCGTCAATGGCCTCTCCCAATGCTCTTAATACAAGACCGTGACCGCAACCAGGACAAAACTTGTGAGGTTTAGTATCAATCTTCCAGCTTTTTGGCATAACTGACTGCACAGACATATTTTTGCCTCCTTTCAATCTTTGAAGCTATCTAGGATAAATTTAAACATTACTTAATCAGTGTCTTTATTTTATTTGCAACTTCCTCAGCAGTTATACCCACACCCGGCTTATACAAGGTGTCGATTTCTGCACTGCAGCCATAGATTTCATCCTTAATCAGCCTAGCCATCTGGCCATATGCAGACTCAACCATCAACAATTTCTTTGCCTTGTTGGCAGCAGCTCTGAGCTCCTTCTCAGCTAACGGACGCAGGGTAATGGGACGAAAATATCCTACACTTAAGCCCTGTCCTCTTAACTCCTCAACTGCTTCTTTCACTGCCCGGGAAACCACGCCATGAGAAATAACCACTAAATCAGATTCCTCAGCAGCCAAACTTTCGTACTCAGCAACCACCGGTGAAAGGGCTACAAAATCCTTCTCCATCTCCTGAAGAACCTCATACAATTCCTCTTCCACATTGTAAGTGTTTCTGTATTGAGCAGGCTCTCTGTCAACACCCGGTGTTCCGGCCTTGCCAACATACGGCTCAGTTGGCTCCATAGTAACGCCTCTGACTTCAGGATCATACATAGTCAGAGATTCTCTCATCTTGGCCTGATAACCGTCACCGAGAACAAAGGTAGGCAACCGGTATTTCCAAGCGGTGTTAAACGCCTTGATAGTATAGTCATACAGCTCCTGATGAGTTGCTGTAGAGTAAACTATCCGATAGCCCTCCCCATTCCCTCCGAAGGTAGTCATCGTGACTTCCTGCTGGGAATAAATAACTGTAGCGGTAGATGGACCACCTCTTTGCTGGACGATCACCACCATAGGAAGCCGCATAGCTTCAGCCATTGAAATAGGCTCCTGCATTAAGGTGTTTCCGGGACCTGCAGTTGCAGTGAAGGCTCTTCTTCCGGCGAGAACACCTCCAATAGTAGTAAATCCTGCTGAAAGCTCATCCTCAGTCTGCAAAAATTCTCTCTGATATTTGGGAGCCATTCTTGTCCAGTAGTGCATAATCTCATTTTGCGGGGTAATGGGATAGCCGTACATTATATCGGCACCGGCTGCCATTGCCGCATAAGCCACAACCTCGTTACCAGTCATGAAGTAACGCTTTTCTCCCTTAATTGGTTTTTCTGGCATATAGCAAGCACACCTCCTAGATCCTTAACCTTCTTTTTATATTGTAGCCCATATCCCAGCCTAACCCAGCATACTAAAACTTTTTGTCAGTAAAACGGCTTAGGTATATCAGCTAAAAATTACATCCCAATATGAAAGCACCGTCGGTGCGGAGGCATGACAGCACATGCTTTACCGAACCAGCGGAGCTAAAGTTTGCAAATTGGTTATCGGTAACTCTACCAAAGTGTTCTGGGCATATATCTTTCTAAAGGCCAAACCCGATTTCCCTTTACATCCTCAGAACCGATAGTAGCTGCAATTTCTGTAGTTGCTGCAGTGGCCAAAACAGGTATCCCCAGTATTCTGGCTGCCTCGGTCACCAAAATAGCTCCCTCTTGAACTATTTCAGCTACAGTTTCATCCCCTAAGTGAGTGTTATTTATAAGCATATCCACTCTGCCTAATTGTCCGACATACTCAACTATCTGCTCTAAGGATCCTGTCATAGGACGACTGGCATTGATAACGGCAACAATCTTTAAATCCTTGTCATCTGCCGATCCCTCCAGCAGATTGAGAGTGCGGGAACCATCTACTCCATAGCCAACATCCAATATTATATCGCCGGAGCGTCTCAACGCCCACCTGCTGTCTGCCTTAATAATATTTCCTGCCTCACCAAGCCCGAGAGTTTCCCGGGTTTCCCAAGCCAAAACATCTATACCTGAAGCAATAAGCTCATTTTTTATTGGCCGCAATGTGTAGCAAGGCTCCACCAAATCCAAATCGACTAGGGTAACGGGTCTTTTACTTCTGGACAGTTCCAAGGCACGATTAACGGCTACCTCGCTTTTACCACTGGCATATTCTCCGACAAAAGCCTCTACAATCCTTTTTGTAATAGGGATATGCACCTCACAAGATAATATTGTTATAAACAAAAACCAAAAAAGGGTGTGAACAATACACCCGCCTTCAATAACGCAACCCTAGTATATTTTAAAAAAAAAGGCAAGTCAAGAAACACAGATTATTTTTCCCTATAGATTTTTCAAGATCTGGAAGAAATTATTTCCTGCCGGCCTTCAAAGGATTTTGACAAGGTAATCCCATCGGCATATTCTAGGCTTGCTCCCACTGAAAGACCATGGGCAAGTCTGGTAACTTTGATTCCGGACGGATTAATTAACCTTGCCAGATATAAGGCTGTTGCATCCCCCTCCACATTTGGGTTGGTGGCTAGGATTACCTCTTTAAAATTGTTGTTAAGCAATCTTTCCATAAGCTGTCTAACGGTAAGATCATTGGGTCCAATTCCACTCATAGGAGAAATAGCACCATGCAATACATGGTAAAACCCCTTGAAACCCCTTGATTTTTCGATTGCAACAACATCTCTTGGCTGCTCCACAACACAAAGCAGATCACTGTGTCTTTTCGGGCTTCTGCAAATATTACAGGGATTAGTATCTGTAAGATCACAGCAGACCTGACAGCGATGTATCTTTTCTCTGGCATCCAGTAAAGCTCTTGCCAAACCACCGGCCATTTCCGGCGGTTCATTCAACACAAAAAACGCCAGCCTTTGAGCAGTTTTGGGACCAATGCCAGGCAGTCGTGAAAATTCATCTATCAATCGGGCGATGGGTCCGGCACCATTCATCAGTTTTCCCCCTATTTTCTTAATTTTAGGTTTCAGCTGATCGCTGGCTACTGTTTTTCAGCTACATCAATCCCGGAATATTCATGCCTCCGGTAAGCTTTCCCATTTCCTTTGAAACCATCTCCCTAGACTGATTCAGGGCATTGTTAACTGCAGACAGAATCAAATCCTGAAGCATGTCAACATCTTCAGGGTCAACAGCCTCCGGCTTTATTTCTACTGAAATAAGCTCTTGTTTGCCGTTGGCAACAACCTTAACCACTCCACCTCCTGAAGTGCTTTCTACTGTCCTGTCCCCCAGCTCTTCTTGAAGTTTGGCCATATCCGCCTGCATTTTTTGAACCTGCTTCATCATTTTCTGCATATTGCCACCCATCATGATTTAATCTCTCCTTTATTATTATTTATATATTGAAAATATATAATCAGTCCTCAAAACCATCAAATTTATCAATTAAAATATCCTGTCCCTTACCGAAAATCATCTCCATATCATCTGGATTAACGGATTTTTTAGGCTTTTTCACCTTTAGGGAGGATTTTTTATCAGATAAAACCACCCTTGCCGTTACATCAATTTGGCAAACTGACTTGATAAGCTTTGCAATCTCCTTGAGATTAGTTTCGCTATCTAAAATTCCAATGGCCAAGCTGGTGTAAGACTCTTTTTTAGGAAAGCCGATGGACAGAACAGCTCCTTCCAATTCAACAGGCCAGCCTTTACCTTGGCTAAGATGTGCGGCAATATGAGGACATGCCCTCTGAGCCACCTGTAATATGTCATTCCAGCGAGCAGTTATCTTTTCAAGGCTTTCATTTCCTTCTTTATTGGTGATTTCCTCATCCTTTGCCTTGTCTTCAGCTACCGGAGCAACTTCAATTCCTCGTTCCTCCTCTTTTTCTGCTTTAAGTGCTTCCTGAGATTCTGCCTGCTTGTCCTCAGCAGGCAGAATCTCCCGAGCAGGATTGGACTCTGGTTCAAGGAGCATTTTTTCAATGCCTTTTTCTTCACTCTCTAGTAAAAATCCAGAATTGGTAGGCGGATAAGGGGGACTGTTCCCAGATACGGATTTTACTGATAAACGAGACAACATAGTCTCTAACTCTCCCACTCTGGACAATATCTTATCGATATTTCCATTCTTGTGTCCGGCCTCAGCTATCCTGGCCGCCCTTATGACTGCAACCTCTAATATAACTCTGGGCTGTGTACTCCACTGCATTTCCCTTTCTGCCTTGGCTAAAATCCTGATAATTTCTGTTAATCTATCTATCCCAGGTGATCCGGATTCTAGTAAACCAAGCAATACGCTATGTAAATTGGCTATTGTTTCCTTTAAAAATATTCTCAAATCCTTGCCTTGATCAACTAATTGACCAATCAGCTCCAAAACCACCTTGGTGTTACCTTGAACTATCCCATCAGCCGCTGTTGCTAGAAGGTCTTCCCGAACAGCTCCCAGCAAGCTGTAAATATCTGCACCTTCAATATCATTGCCACAATAGGCTGCTGCCTGATCCAATATACTTAAAGCATCTCTCATTGATCCCTCCGAAGCTCGAACAATTACCGACAACGCCTCAGAATCAATTGATATTTTGGCAGACAAGGCAACCTTCTTCAGTCTCTCCAATAAATCAGAGCTACTTATCCGATGAAAATCAAATCTTTGACAGCGAGAAAGTATAGTCAGAGGTATTTTAGCTGGCTCTGTTGTTGCCAAGATAAATATTGCATGGGAAGGAGGCTCCTCCAAGGTTTTTAAAAGTGCATTAAATGCCTCATTGGTGAGCATGTGAACCTCATCAATAATAATAACTCTTTTCTTTCCCAATGAAGGAGAAAACCTTACCTGCTCCCTTATCTCCCGAACCTCTTCTATTCCCCGGTGAGAAGCCGCATCAATTTCAGTAACATCCATGCAGGTGCCCTTCTCTATTTCAAGGCACACCTCACATTGACCACAAGGATTGCCCTCCAATGGCTCCAGACAATTAGCTGCAGAAGCAAGTATTTTTGCAATGCTGGTTTTGCCTGTACCTCTTGAACCGCAAAAAAGATAGGCGTGGCTGAGCTTTTCTGCAATCAAGGCATTGAGCAGAGTTTGAACCACATGCTTCTGTCCAACCACATCTGAAAACTTCCTAGGCCGCCATTCCCTATATAACGCAAGATAAGCCATTGCCAACACTCCATCACTAAATCTGATTTTACTCTTACATCATTTATTATTTTCGCTAAAAAATACCTATCTCCTTTTGCTTAAAACAATAATGCCGCACCTGTAATAAACAGGTACGGCATTATTAAAAAATGGCCGTGCACCTTCCTTTGAATAATAGCTTCCGGGCGTTACTTCTGCAGGTAACTCAAACCGGGCAACCTTGCGGCACCCGCAGGTTCTCCCTTAGTGCTGCTTCCGTCAGGACCTGACACGTTTCAGAAGTCTACGTCGCGCAAGACCCAATCTTCAACATCCCTTACAAAAGCCAGACCCCACAAACTAAACCCGGGGGAAGGAATTCAGCCCTGCTACAGCGGTTTGCAGGTACAGGGCACCGCCAGTTCCCCGCCTAGCACGGCCAATTATCTAAACAATATTACTAGATTATAACTGATAAATTAACTTTAATAAATATCAAAAATATTTATTCCCCAACCCTTTATTCTGAAATAAAAAGAGCACAGTCCTTGAGTCCATGCCCTAATTTTTGGCGGAGAAAGAGGGATTCGAACCCTCGGTAGAGTTACCCCTACACACGCTTTCCAGGCGTGCGCCTTAAACCACTCGGCCATCTCTCCACAACTTAACCCTATATTGTTTTTTCTGCTACAATTCAGTATTATACACAGGTTTACATCTGCCTGCAAGAATTTTATCAGACTCAACCCATATAACCCTTTCCTAATGCTGAAAAATTTTTTAAGATATTTAAGATATTTTTAATAAAATTATTGCATTTTTGAGTTAATATTATAGAAAGGAAAGCGAGGTAGATAAAAATGAATAAATTAAGGGGTACTAAAACAGCCGAAAATTTATTGAAAAGCTTTGCCGGTGAATCCCAGGCCCGCAATCGCTACACTTTTTATGCATCAATTGCAGACAAGGAAGGATATAAGCAAATCAGAGATATCTTTATCGAAACTGCAGATAATGAAAGGGAGCATGCCAAAAGATTTTATAAATTTCTGCTCAGTGGTTTTGAGGGTGAAATGCCGGCAGTGGTGGAAATTTCTGCAGCTTACCCTGTAGCCCAAGGCAATACTCTGGATAATCTCAAGGCCTCAGCTGATGGAGAAAATGAAGAGTCTGAAGATCTTTACCCGGCATTTGCCAGTATTGCTGAACAGGAAGGCTTCACAGAGATAGCCTCTGCCTACAGAAACATTGCCTCTGCAGAAAAACGACATGAAAACAGATTTAGAAAGCTCTGCGACAATATTATCAACAATGCTGTCTTCAAGAAAAACGAAAGCATCCTCTGGAAGTGTGGTAACTGTGGCTACGTTCATCAAGGACCGGAAGCTCCTGATGAGTGTCCTGCCTGTATCCACCCCCAGGGACATTTCCAGGTTTTCACAGAAAACTACTAAGAGTGAGTTCAAAGATTATTTGAGAAAAAGACACGACTTTCGCCTAGGGAATCCTGGCTGTTGTCGTGTCTTTGTTTTTTATTGCCAAATCAACTCTTCGATTTCTTGCCCTGCCGGCCTCATTTGCATTACTTGCAACCGGGCGATATTCTGCATAGCCAATTGCACTGAAATTGCTGGGATTAAGATTATTGCTGCTCAAAAGGAGCTTCAGAATATTCAAGGCCCTTTCTGTACTTAAGTCCCAGTTTGATTCAAACTCCATATTCCTAATTGGTATATTGTCTGTATGACCGGATACCAAAACCTCAAAATTAGGATGCTCCATAAACATGCTGGATATGGCAATAATTATTTCTCTTGCTCGGTTTTTTATTACCGCACTCCCTGAATCAAAAAGCGCATCATCTCTAATAGATACTATTAATATGTCCCCATTCAATCTGGTTTCTATTTGGGCGGACATATTATTCTCTCTCACATACTCTGTAATTTCCTGCTGCTGCTGCTGGAGCTCAACCAGGTTGTCATTTGAGCCGGTTGACTGAGTATCCATATTTTGACTGGAGGCATTCTCTCTGTCAAGAATCCCGGAACCTCCCACAAATGCCTTATTAAAAGCCTGCTTCATGGCATTGTATTTTTGCACGTCAACATTGCTGGATGCAAACAAAACAATAAATAAAGCCAACAGCAAGGTTAGAATATCGGCATATGGAATAAGCCAAGCCTCGCTTACATGCTCTTCATCGTGGTCCCTTTTCTTGCTGGACAATGTTATCCTCCCGCCTAAGTCTTATTCTTCTGTGCGTGATATGATATTTGCTCCTGGGATGAAAGATATGCCAAAAGATATTGCTCGATAAAGGTCGGAGAGATTCCGGATTGAATAGATAAAATTCCTTCCAGTATTATCTGCCTGATTTCAGCCTCTCGCTTGGACAATCTTTTCAGTTTATTAGCAATCGGATGCCAGAGTACGTAACCGGAAAAGATTCCATACAGAGTTGCAATAAATGCAGCAGCAATAGAGTGACCCAGCTTTTCAATATCATTCAAATTTCCAAGAGCTGCAACAAGTCCGATAACCGCACCCAAAACACCAAGTGTGGGAGCATATGTGCCCGCCTGGCTAAATATTCCTATGCCAACCTTATGCCGATCTTCTGTAGCATATATTTCCTCGGTAAGCAAAGACCTGACCAAGTCCGGATCAGTACCATCAACTATCAGCTCGACACCCTTTCTCATAAAAGGATTTTCGTACTGATCCAACTGACCCTCCAGATACAGCAAGCCTTCACTTCTTGTGGTATGGGCCATTTCCAAGAACATTCTGATTAATTCCTCACGAGGAGTAAGAATCTGTTCCCTCATAACAACCTTGACTAAATTGGGGAAGTTCTTTATTTCTGCCATCGGGAAGCCAATTAGCAAAGACGCAGCAGTACCTACAAAGATAATAGTTATAGCTGCTGGATTCAGCAAAGTGGCAGGGTTTGCACCCTTCATAATCAAACCGCCCACAATAGCAAAGAACCCCAGTACCAGCCCGATTATCGTGGCTTTATCCATTTATGCTTCTCTCCTGTTAGTTTCAATAGTCTCCGGCTTTACCTGAATTTATTTGTCAAGTTAGTAATTTTCTATAAACAAAGGTAATTTCCTTTTTTTCTATTAACCAAATATTTGACCAATAAACTGACAATAACCTTCCATTATTTGGGATCCCACTGAAAAAGATTTTTGCATTTGGGACAGGTAACCTTCAAAACACCTTTATCCACAGGAACCCGCAACCTTGTCTTGCATTGGTCACATTCCACCAAACGATGATTTGCAAGCCTTAGGATTTTTTCCTTATCCAAGCCTACAACCACCTCTTTTCCGATGAAAAATGCCGGAACTCCGCTAATATTTCTTTTAGCCAGTTCATTCCTTGCCCCTGCATCTAAATCTATATCCTTTTCTTCAAAATGAATCCTGTTCTGGGAAAGAAACTCTTTCGCCATTGAACAGTATGGTCAGGTTTTGCTGGTAAACATAATTACCTTATTCATGCTTTTCACCCTCCACTTAAAGCTACCTAGAACTATTTCTATTTTGAGAACACAGCCCCTGCCTGATGGTGATAAATTTAATAAAATATTAATAATAAAAAGTGCACCTCCAAATGCTAGATTTTTTGTCTAACTTGGGATGCACTTCAAGTTCTTCCTAAGCTTTTTTATTTAAACAATTAACCAATTGCCAAATCCATATTTGCTATGATAAGTAACAATATCATCCCCGGGCGTTGCCACACCGGCAACAAGATCCCGGTCTTCCTCTCCTGATTCCTCTGTGCCAATCAGTCATATCCGCTACTCTTTGGGCATGATTTTTATAATGCCACTACTTTGATCATAATCAACCTTAGTATCCAGACCCTCACCAACAAAGCGCAAAGGCACCAGTGTCCGCCCATCAACTATTTGGGGAGGAACATCCAGAGATACTGATTTACCATCTACTCTTGCAGTCTTTTCGCCAATAACCATTTCGATCTTAGTCTCATCTTTAACCATGGTTATTGTTTTTGTTTCCTCATTCCAATTCACCTGTGCTCCCATTGACTCACTTAAAGCCCTGAAAGGAACTATTGTCCTGCCCTCTTGAACCTGTGGCTTTACATCAAAGTCTGGCTTGACCCCATTGACAAAAATCTTAGGACCTTTTTCTCCGGTGCCACCATAAAGCTCTCCTGCTTTTTCATATAGGGAAGAGTTTTCAGGAGCCATGGCAATGGCATTTTCAATATTTTTTATAGCGCCGTTTTTATTTCCTGCCTTAGCATCAAGCTCTGCCACATATGCACTGACCAAGGCATCGGGATGTTCTTTTAGCTGCTCCCGTAATATATTTGCAGCCTTGGCATATTCACCATTATTTTCATAGCTTCTTGCTTCTGAAATATATTTTCCCCCGGGAGAACCCTCGGTTGCTGTCTCTAAAAATGCCCCTAGGTTTTTCATAACAACACCCTCTGGGCTTTCCATACCGATTCCCTCAGTAGTAGGAACCTCTCCTGCAGCCTTAGCTTCCAGTATTTCCTTATACAAAAGAGGCGGTGCTCCCTCCACATTGGCAAAGGGTGCTTCCGGGTCACTCAGAACCGCTATTGCTTCCTGGTATTTACCCTCAGCCTCCAACTCATTGGCCCTTTTTATCCAATCATGTCCGGGCTGTCCTTCTGAAGCACTGGTCAAATAATCCCCAAACTGTTCCTTTCCGGAATTATCCATAAAGGCTCCTGCAGCCTGGGAAATCCCGTAAGGGTTGCTCATAGGCCCAAATTTTCCGGGATTTAATCCCTTGATAAGGTCCTGGGTAGCAAAGTCAAAGCTACCCTCTCCCTGAAGCATATTACCGAAAGCATCCGGGCTAACTCCATCCGGCAAGGTAATTCCAAACTTGGTCGGATCAAAATTCTCGCCGATTTCATTTAAGGAAATTCCCTCCGGAATTTTTACCAGGCTTCCCGGAATAAACCCTGGAGTTGCTCCTACCGGCATTTCACCACCGGGAAGACCCCCCATTGAAAAAATATCTGATCCTCCAAAGGAGCCTGAAGGCATACCGCCGGGCATTTGACCACTACTGGGCATTCCACCTGGCATGCCACCACTAGGCATTTCACCCGGCATACTGCCACTACCGCTGGGCATTCCGCTTGGCATACCACCACTGGGCATACTGCCTCCGCCACTGGGCATCCCACCGGAAGAACCTCCACTGGGAGCACTGCCTCCGCCGCCGCCACCACTGGGACCACTTCTACTACCTCCGCCACCACCGCCGCCACCACCGCCACCACCACCGGGGCCAAAAGCGATTGCTACAGAGGACAAGGAAAACATCAAGACTAAAGAAAATATCAAGACCTTAAACCAATGTCGTTTACTATACATAAGTATCCCTCCTTTATCTGTAATAAATATAATACACTTCGGCATCAAATTCTACAGCATATTCAATATTGCTAACATCACTTAATACAAAATATTTTGCAAAGGAATTAACCTGTAGTAAACTAAAAGAAAGGGTCAGCTCTGAAATATTGAAAAACCCCTAATAAATTAAATTATTATCCTTGCAATGGAGGCAGTGCGTTGTATAAAAAAATTCTAATCCCCACTGACGGCTCAGAAAATTCCAATAAAGTAATCGAACAGGTTGTTGAAATGGCTGAAAAATCAAAACTGGAAATACTGATTATAAACATTGTGCCAAATTTAAATTCCCTGATATCCTTTAACCTTCCTGAGGAAACCTACAAGATTGCCAGTGCAAAACAACTGAAAAACAGCACTGAGATTATCGATCAGTTAAAGAGAAAATACCGCCAATCCAAGGCTTTAATCAGATATAAATCATTACAGGGAGATCCTGCCTTTGTAATTTGTCAGGAAGCAAAAAATGAAAAAATTGATGAGATAATAATGGCCGGCAGGGGCTTTGGCAAAACAAAAGGGATTCTGCTGGGAAATATCAGCAATAGAGTGGTGGAGCATGCAGATTGTTCTGTACTCATAGTCAGATGATATTTTTGGCAAATGCTTGACTTGAAATTTATCCTGCTTTATAATTTCTTTGATTTGCTAGAAAAATTAATACTCCAGATCAAGCGGTACATTAACAATGTATGCAGCCGGGCCAGCTTTGGCAACAGGTGACAAATGCCTGTGGGACTAATGTTTAAACACATGTTCCATAGGTTTTTTTATGTAAAAGAAAGGTGCTGAGAAAAATTTCCATTGCAAATAAAAAGGTAAAGGTTGCCGCTCTGTCAGTTGTCTCCAATTCTCTGCTGATTATATTAAAGATAATTGCCGGTATAATAAGCGGCTCGGTAAGTATAATTTCTGAAGCAATTCACTCAGGAATGGATCTTTTAGCCTCAATTATTGCCATGTATTCAGTGAGATTTTCCTCAACCCCTGCCGACAAACAGCATCCCTATGGTCATGGAAAGATGGAAAACATCTCCGGGCTGGCGGAAGGAATCCTGATTTTAATAGCGGCCTTTCTCATATTGAAGGAAGCTATCGAAAAAATACTCAATCCTTCTGTCATACATGAAACATCTATTGCCATATTTGTAATGATCTTCTCGGGTCTGGTCAATATTGTAGTTTCAAGAAAACTCTATAGAACTGCAAAGGAAGAAGACTCCATGGCTCTGGAGGCTGATGCACTTCACCTTAAAACAGATGTGTACACCTCATTTGGAGTTGCTCTTGGTTTAATTTTGATTAATATAACCGGGTTTTTAATCCTCGATCCCATAGTGGCTATATTGGTGGCCCTGCTAATTATTAAGGAAGCATGGCAACTATGCTGTACTGCCTTTAGACCACTGCTTGACGAAAAACTGCCTGATGAAGAAGAAAAAATTCTCCTTGATATTATTGCCAGACACAAGGAGAATATTATTAGCTTTGACAACCTGAGAACCAGAAAGACCGGACATATAAAGCATGTGGATTTTTGTATAATTGTCCATCGTGAGCTTACTGTTGAAAATTGCCATTACATAAGTCAGAATATTAAACAGGATATAGAAGCAGAAATAAAAAATTGTCTGGTTCATATCTACCTTCAGCCTGACAACAACTAGTACCTTAAAATATGGGTCTAAGCATTGCTTTGCTGACTCAAGGACACCAAAACCTTTTCAATCTTTCTATGCTCCATTTCCAATATTTTAAAATCATAGCCCTCCCAGGATAAAAGCTCTCCTTCAAAGGGAATATGTCCCAAATGCTCCAGGATAAATCCTGCCAAGGTCTCATAGCTTTCATTAAAAAGCTCCCGGTCGAGACGCAAAGCATCAGCAACATCATCTATAATTTCATCGCCCTCAATAATCCAGTGACCCTCAGAGGTTCTGTTGAAAACATCCTCATCATCAACATCCCCAATAATCTCATCAATTAGGTCCTTCAAGGTGACTAACCCGGCGACACCCCCATACTCATCTATAATAATAGCCATCTCCAGGTGTTCTTTTCGAAAATCCTTAAGCATTGCTACGGTTTTTCTGGTTTCCGGGACAAAAAGAACCGGCCTGGCTACTTCCTTTATCTTCCTATCCGGGTCAGATAAAATCTGACAGGCAATATCCTGCATTCTTACAACCCCAATAATATTTTCTTTGTTTTCCTGGTAAACAGGAAATGAAGGAAATCCCTTGCTACAAACATCCTGGAGTGCCTCTCTTATTGTTTTTTCAGCATCAAGGTACTCAATTTCAGTTCTGGGAACCATAACCTGCCGAACAAATTGGTCCCCAAAATCAAAAACTGCTTCTATCATTCTCTTTTCTTCCTCGGGAAGGGATTGATGCTCGGATATATAGATTCTGATCTCCTCTTCAGATATTTCCTTTTCACTTTGATTTACATTTCCGCCAAGAGTCCGAACAATAACATTTGTAGAAAGGGTCAGAAACCTGACAGCCGGAAAGGCAAACAGCTCAATCCAGCGAATAGGGCGAGCCAAGAATAAGGCAATTTCCTCTGACCATTGTAAAGCTAATCTTTTTGGTGCCAGCTCGCCAAAAACCAGGGTGATGTAGGAAATAAGCAAGGTAACACAGATAACTGCCAAAGCATTGGCCATACTGCCTGAAATTCCCACTTTGACAAATAATTCCTCGAATAAAAAGGCTACCCCCACTGCTGCCGTAGCACTGGCCAAAAATCCGGAAAGAGTTATCCCTATCTGAATAGTTGACAAAAATCGACTTGGGTTATCCATCAGCTTTAGTAGCTCAACTGCTGATTTGTTATTTCGCTCACTCAGCTGCTGTATTTTCACCCGACTGCTTGTTAAAACTGCTATTTCACTGGCAGCAAAAATTGCATTCAGCAATATCAGAAAAAATATTAGAAATATACCCACCCAGTTAATATCCAAAAGTATCTTCTCCCAAATCTTTATTATTGTACTGCGTCTAAAGCCAACTTTTCCAATCTATTATACCGTTTTGGGGGATTGTTTACTATTGTAATCTCCTTTTAATCATAGTAATCCGATCCTGTTCACATACTCCTGAATGTTGAATTTTCTTTTACAGCCCTGATAAGTCATAGTTCTTATTTTTCCAAATATTTCTCTCTCCCCCCAGGCCCGATCATGAACGCCTCCTATAGACCAGGCAATCCCGGCATACCCGTTTGGATCCCTGCCATCCAGCATATATTTATCATTAAGATATATAGCATTGGAAATTGCTTCCTCCGGACTATAGGTCCACTCAAGAATTTTCTTGGCCCAGTACATTCTAAGATAGCCCTGCATATAACCGGTTTTTGCCATTTCCATCTGGGCGGCATTCCAAAGATTATCCTGGGTTCTGCAATTCTCCAGATCCTCCAATCTATATAAGACACTTCTTATATCCTGTCTATGCCTGGCATGGCTTTCTCTTGCCCAGCCGGGAAATCCTTCAACCTTCCCATAGTCGGTATTATAATAACAAAAATTATCTGCCAGCTCTCTTCGGACAATCAGCTCCTCTAAAAAACCCGGGGAATTTATATTTTCTCCCGGAATTTCTAAGGCAACCCTCTGGGCACTTATCTGTCCAAAATGAAGATAAGGTGAAAGACCTGAGGAAACACCGGCATTGGGATCATTTCTTCTATGATATTCAGAAAGCCTATTTTCAATAAACTCCTCCAAGGTTTTCATGGCAACCTTTTCCCCTGATTCAGCCTTGAAATAACCTTGCTGAACCAGCCTATCTCTGCCAAGCTGATAGGCTGTATTCTGATTCAATATTTGCAAATAATCACTGCTGTCCGGCTCTAATGAAAAGGGATGCCGAACCATTTGGGGAAATTCCCTAAGATATTCACCCAATCTCTTATGTAGCTTGTGCCTTATAGTATAGGCGGCGTATTCCTGCTTTTCTGACACCTGATGATAAGGCACAATGTTATGGGCATCAATTTCTACAAAGGAAATCCCGATATTTTCGGCGACGCTTTTTTTCCACTTTCGAGAAATAATCAGAGGATTAAAATCCGTAACTAGGAGGCCTCCCCTGATATTTTTCACAAAATCAACAATTGAGTTTTCCGGGTCTCCCTCAAGGATTATAAAGGGTATGTTGAGCTCTTCAAGCCTATCATAAACCTGAGCCAGCCCTGTCATCATAAATAAATAGTGCTCTCTGCCGGCCCCAAGAAAACTGTTTGCCTTGTTGAAAACAACTATTAGTGGCTGCTTCATTTCCAAGGCCCTGTTTTGGGCATATAATAGTGCCCAATTATCCACAGCTCTTTGGTCTCTGCTCATCCAATAAACAACAGGACCTAAAAATATCTCACCGACATTTAATTCCAAAGCTCTTTTCTTCAATTCAATAGGCTCCAATCCAGAAAAAAGTGACTGCTGAAAATTTTTCCTGTAAAAACCTTTCAACAAAAGGATATCTCTTGTCAGTCAAGAAAACAGTACTTAGTTATCGTAAAAAGGAGTGATTTTATGCCAATAAATATGACCCTGCTGATGAATATTCCGCCAATTATTTGGGCCGCTGTAATAGTCTGGAGCTTGACCTGGAAGGGAATCGCCCTGTGGCATGCGGCCAGATGCACTCAGCGCGGCTGGTATATTGCCCTGATCCTTATCAATACTCTCGGAATTCTTGAGATAATCTACCTTGTTTTTTTTAAAAGATCCAGATATTTTCTTTAACCTCATAACTGAATCGTTCTCTTAATAAATGTCTCTCAAACTCACTATAGCCAAGTGCTTTGTTGGTCAACGGAATATTTTAATTATATCTGATATAATTAAAATATTCTATCAACTGACAAGGAGCCTGATTGATTATGATATTTGTCCTAAAACCCAATATTGCCCAAAGTAAAATCAATAATCTTCAACAAACAATAGAAACTCATGGCTTTCGAACCTTTCTTAGTACCGGAACAGAGCATACTGTTATCTGTCTTATTGGCAATACTGCTCTTTTGGATTTAGATTCTATTGTTCAAAACAACGAAATTATCGAGTACGGCAAACGAGTAACTGAACCATATAAGGCAGTAAACAGAACAGTCCATCCTGACAACACTATAATAACGGTAGGAACTGCCAATATAGGAGAGGGCTTCTTTCAGGTTATTTCCGGACCCTGTTCGGTGGAAAGTGAAGAACAAATAATTGAGGTTGCCCGCTCAGTCAAGGCAAGCGGTGCAACCCTTCTTCGCGGAGGTGCTTTCAAGCCCAGAACCTCGCCCTATGCCTTTATGGGACTCCATGAAGAGGGAATTAATTTACTGCTGAAGGCAAAAAAGGAAACCGGGTTGCCCATAGTTACTGAAATA
>JAAXTT010000099.1 GCA_013336365.1 Peptococcaceae bacterium | reverse complement strand
GGAAGCAAAATTGATAAAAATTGCCTGCCTAATTCAGCAGGCAATTTTTATTACCCATGAAAGGAAGAATAGGAAATGATCAATAAAAAGGAAATTCAAAACCAAATGATTCAAACTGTTGAAACTGTGAGGCGGACAAATCCGATGGCTGGGTCTATTACTAATACAGTAACGATCAATTTTGTGGCTAATGCACAGCTTGCCATCGGAGGGTCCGCTGCTATGGTTTATTTGCCTGATGAGGGTGAATTTTTGGCAAAGGTCGGAGGAGCAACCTATATAAATGTTGGCACACTTCATCCGATTTATGAACAGACTTTACCTCGCACTGTAAAAGTATTGCACGAGACAAGAAAGCCATGGGTCCTTGATCCGGTCGCAGTTGGTATTGGTATGCTGAGAACTCAGTTGTTGCGACAGTTTAAAGAGTATAAACCATCTGTGATCAGAGGGAACGCCTCTGAAATTATTGCATTGGCTGGTTTGTGGGGGTTGGAGGGTGGTGTGGAGGTATCCAATGTTCGTGGTGTTGATTCTACAGATTCGGTAAGTGTAGCAAAGGCTGCAGCTGTCGCACTAGCCAGGTGGACAGGTGGGGCTGTTGCTGTATCGGGCAAAACTGATTTAATAGCCTCCAGTGATCTAGTAGCCTTTTCTTATGGAGGATCACACTTTATGGAGAAAATTACCGGGTCAGGCTGTTCACTGGGCGGAGCAGTCGCAGTCTATGCAACGGCCGCCTCGCCTTTTATTGCGGCGCTTACTGCTACTGCGGTGTACAATTTAGCTGGAAAGCGCACTGAAAATAAGGTGGAGGGTCCTGGAAGTTTTCAAATACAGTTTCTCGATGAATTGTATAAAGCAACCGCAATGGATATTTCTAACAATCCATTTGATATTGAGGAGGTTTAATCTATGAATACACTAATTGCAGTTGCAATAGCACCTTTCGGTGTAGGTGATGAGCTTGCGCCTAAAATTGCCGAAGTCATAAAAATAATTCGTGAGTCAGGCTTGCCCTATAATACGACTTCCATGTTCACAGAGCTTGAAGGTGAGTGGGATGATGTGATGAAGGTTGTAAAAGATGCAACGTTTGTCCTTGCTGAAAAAGGTATTCGTACTGAGGTTGTTCTAAAGGCTGATGTACGCCCCGGGTTTAGAAATATGATGAAAACAAAAGTCGATAAAGTTAACGAAATTTTGGGAGGATAAAATGAGCAGCCAAAAAAAACTTGATATCTCAGCATACTTTGTTGTGGGTCCTGAAAATACAAAAGGGCGGCTCGTTATTCCAATCATTAAAGATGCGGTTGAGGCTGGGTTTACATGTGTGCAAATTCGTTCAAAGGTAGCCTCGGCATTCGAGTTGATTGAGATAACCCGTCAGGCCGCTGAGGTAATAGACCAAGCAGGTAAGTCAGATAAAGTTGCTTTGCTCGTGGATGACCGCCTTGACGTTGTCTTGGCAGCGAGAAGACTAGGGATAAAAGTTGATGGAATCCACGTCGGACAATCAGACATACCGGTTGAAATTTGTAGGGAATATTTAGGCAAAGATTCAATCGTTGGACTATCAGCTACTACCCATGAATTATTCAAGTATGTCAAAACAGTGGATGTCAGTCAGATTGACTACTTTGGTGTTGGACCACTGCATGAAACGCAAACGAAACCGGACTGTGGGCTCGATTGGGATGGGAAAATGGTCACCAGGAGTTTTGCTGACATAGCTGAGTTTGTCAAGCTCAGCCCGATTCCAGTCGTAGTTGGTGGCGGTGTCAAGCTTGTTGATATACCTTTTCTTGCCCAAACCGGAGTTGATGGTTTCTTTGTCGTGTCCGCTGTATCTGAGGTTGATGACCCGAAGTTTGCAGCCGTTAATTTGGTTAATACCTGGAAACGTTATAGGTCCAGCCAAAGCATCAAATAAATCGAATAATTTATCTATTTACGCAGGAGGAGGGAGCAAGGCGAGATTGATGATTCTAGGAGCAATCTTTGACCTAGATGGAACTGTCCTGGATTCCATGCCTATCTGGAATAAGGCAGGTGAAATATATTTAAACAGTATGGGGATAGAGGCAGCCCCCGGACTTGGCAAAATCATGTTTCCCATGAGTATGAGAAACGGCGCGGAATTTTTAAAGAATAGATACTGTCTTCAAATAGATGCGGAAGTGATTATGGCTGGAATCAATTGCACCATTGAAGATCATTATCTTTATCAGATTCAATTAAAGGCGGGTGTGGGGCAGTTTTTAAAAGGCATGCAAGGTGCCGGCATTAAAATAGTGGCGGCAACATCCAGCGATAGACATGTCGTGGAAAGCGCCTTGGAAAGACTGAATGTGATGCATTTTTTTGAGAGGATATTTACATGCACGGAAATAGGTGCTGGCAAAGAGCAGCCGGATATCTATCTTGCAGCAGCTGAGTATATGGAAACACTTTCGAAGGATACATGGGTTTTTGAAGATGCTCTGTATGCTATTCAAACAGCAAAAAATGCTGGTTTCCGGACAGTCGGGATATATGATGCTTCCAGCATAGCGGATTTGAAGGAGATAAGGATAATTAGCGATATTTATTTGAAAAAGCTGGATAATTTAGATGCTTTTTTAGAAAAAGTATATTTATAGAGCTTGTAAAAAGCGACAGATTGAGGCACCAACTTTTGTCATTATATAAAATTAATGCTAAAGGAAGTTGGATATCAGCAGAATGGAGTGAAGAATGAAAACAGCATTAACAGTCGCGGGAAGTGACTCCTGTGGAGGCGCCGGCATCCAGGCGGATATAAAAACAATGACTGCAAATGGTGTATATGCCATGAGTGCAGTAACTGCACTTACTGCTCAGAATACAACTAGCATAACAGGGATTATGGAGGTTACTTCAGAATTTTTGGGCAAACAGTTGGATAGTATTTTTACTGATATCTATCCAGATGCAGTTAAGATTGGCATGGTTTCATCATCTGGATTGATTGAGACCTTATCAGAAAAACTCAAATTTTATAATGCAAAAAATATTGTTGTGGATCCGGTAATGATTTCCACTAGTGGTTCAAGGCTTATTCAAAATCAGGCCATAGAAGATTTGCAAAACTGTTTGTTTCCACAGGCTATTTTATTGACGCCGAATATTCCTGAAGCATCGGCACTATCCGGAATAAACATTGTAACTGAGTCGGATATGATTGAAGCGACGAGAATTCTCAGTAATGAATACGGGTGTGCTGTTCTTTGCAAGGGTGGACATAGTATTAACGATTCCAATGATTTATTATATTGGAATCATAATTATCGTTGGTTTATAGGAGAGAGAATTGACAATGAAAATACCCATGGAACCGGGTGTACTTTATCTAGTGCTATCACTTCAGGTCTTGCTAAGGGCATGGATCTGGAAATGTCTATAAAATTGGCGAAGAAATATGTATCAGGTTCATTGAGGGCAATGCTTGATCTGGGAAAAGGAAATGGACCACTTAATCATGCATGGAATATCAATAAGGAGGATGAATGACAATGAGAGAATATACAACGCAGATGTCTGCAGCAAGAAGAGGAATTATTACTGAAGAGCTGAAAAAAGTAGCCGAAAAGGAGCACATGACCATTGAGGAGTTAATGCCCTTGGTGGCAGATGGTAAAGTGGTAATATGTGCAAATAAAAATCATAAATTCCTCGACCCACAGGCTGTGGGTTCTATGTTAAAGACAAAGATAAATGTAAATCTGGGTGTTTCTAAAGACTATAAGGATTGTGATGGGGAAATGCAAAAGGTCATGGAAGCTGTCAAAATGGGAGCACATGCAATAATGGATCTATCATCACATGGAGATACCATTCCTTTCCGCAGAAAGCTAATATCGGAATGTCCGGCTATGATAGGAACTGTTCCAGTATACGATTCTGTTATTCACTATCAAAGAGATTTAAATACCCTTACAGCAAAAGATTTTATTGATGTGGTAAGACTTCATGCAGAAGATGGAGTTGATTTTGTTACCTTGCACTGTGGTATCACGAGAAAAAGCATAGAGCAGATTAGGAAGCATAAAAGAAAATTGAATATTGTATCAAGAGGTGGCTCTTTAATATTTGCATGGATGTCTATGACAGGGGAAGAAAATCCCTTCTATGAGTACTATGACGAAATTCTGGATATTTGCCGGGAGTATGATGTGACAATATCATTAGGAGATGCCTGCAGACCGGGATGCCTTGCAGATGCTTCAGATGTTTGTCAGATTGAAGAACTTGTACGTCTCGGAGAACTTACTAAGAGGGCTTGGGAAAAAGATGTCCAGGTAATGGTGGAAGGACCGGGACATATGCCTATAGACCAGATTGCTGCTAATATGAAAATACAAGAGACCATATGCAATGGAGCGCCGTTTTATGTTTTAGGGCCGTTGGTAACAGATATTGCACCTGGCTATGACCATATTACAGCTGCAATCGGAGGAGCTATTGCAGCTGCAGCCGGGGCAGCCTTTTTATGCTATGTGACACCTGCAGAACACCTTGCCCTACCTAATTTAGAGGATGTAAGGCAGGGCATCATTGCCTCAAAAATTGCTGCCCATGCAGCAGATATTGCCAAGGGTGTGAGGGGAGCAAGAGATATTGACGACAAAATGGCGGATGCAAGAAGAGCCTTTGATTGGGAAGCACAGTGGGAGTGTGCCATAGATCCGGAAACAGCCAAGAGAATTTACAATAAAAGAAAACCCCAGCATGAAGATACCTGTTCTATGTGTGGAAAGTTTTGTGCAATAAGAAGTATGAATAAAGCGCTTGCAGGAGAGCATATTGATATTTTATAGTTAAAAATTCAGGTTGTATAAAAAATATTTTTAGAGAGGTTTTTATATAATTGAATTCTAACTTTTTTTACATGGCAAAGTCTCCCTTTGAATGTGAATTTTTTTAAAAGAGACCGGTTTTTAGCTTTAGATTTGTATTTACATGGGATAGCCATATAACGTGGTGCATAGCAAATATTCAGTACCTCATATTTATAAATAATAAGGCCCTTGGCACTGTAGTTTGTGCTTAGGGCCTTATTGGTTATTTTACCAATTCCAGGAGCCTTCCTCAGTCCATCTCATGGGCAGGGGTTTGGTGAAATTCATTTTTTCAAGCAAATAGCTGGTAAGGGAGCGATAATTTTGTTTATAATAACCATTTTCAGCGCTACCCTGATCCGGGGTAAAACCCAGCTTTTTTGCTTGGGACAGGGTTGAGGCTGTGAGGGTTTCCAGTTTAACAGCCAGCTTTCCCTGGGGATTGTTTTCAACATAAGGGGGAGCATAGTATATCTTGGCAGTTGTATCAAGGTATACAACTGCATTATCCGGAGCGGTTAATTTCACAGTATAAATAGAACCAAAAATTATAGTGGATATAATCAAGCCAACCAGTATGGCAAGTATGTCTTTTTTTATTGTCATAAGTAATCACCTTTGCAAAATTGTAATCAACAACTCAATAATATTATAACTACCAATTGCATAATTAACAATTGGTAGTTATAATATTGGCTTTACTGGTTCTTCTCTGAAAGATGCTTCATAAGTGTCTCGTGGTATTCCTCTAAAAC
>JAAXTT010000098.1 GCA_013336365.1 Peptococcaceae bacterium | reverse complement strand
GGGACAGGTGGTCAGCGAGCCGGTTGAAACAGAATATGGCTATCATATAATTAAGTTGGAGAAGATTACTCCGGAGTCTCAGAAATCTTTTCAGGAGGCCAGGTCAGAAATTATTTCCGTTTTAACCGATGAGTCCAATCAACTAAAACTGAATGCGTTTATTGAAGAGGCAAGAAAGAAAGCCCAAATAGTAAATTATCTGGTTAAACCTGAGGTCAGCAAGAAAAATGAGACTACAACCAAGTAAGAACAGGTTGAGGTGTTAAGCCGGCAGCATGACCTAGGATGGAGGTTTAAGGCTTGAGGAATATGATTACCTTGGTAGGATTAGGTCCCGGCGATCCGGGAATGATCTCACTGGCTGCTATGGAGGCATTGACTGAGAGCACCTGCCTCTGGTTGCGTACAAGCGTTCATCCTTCAGTAGACTGGCTTAGAAAGAAAGAACTGAAATTTGAAACTTTTGATTTAATTTATCAGGAAGCAAAGGATTTTCAAGAGGTATATAGAAAAATAGCCAATAGGGTCATAGAAATTGGCAAGAACAGGGATATAGTCTATGCTTTGCCGGGACATCCTCTGATGGCGGAAAAGTCAGTGGATTTTATAATGGAAGAGGCAGAGACCCTTGGAATTGAAATAAGGATTATCCCGGGAATAAGTTTTTTGGATGCAGTGACAACGGCTCTTAGGATAGATCCGGTAGAAGGACTTGTTATCCTGGATGGACTTGACTTGGATTCTAAAAATCTGCAGCCGGGAATAGGTACTGTTTTGGTTCAGGCCTACTCAAAAATGGTATTGTCTGACCTAAAGCTGACTTTAATGGAGTGCTACCAGGATGACCACCCTGTGGTTGCAGTGACTGCTGCAGGAATTCCGGGAGAAGAAAGGCTGGAGCATTGCCCGTTATATCTTCTGGATAGATTGGACAATATTAATCATCTTACCAGCATCTATGTTCCTCCCGTAATGAATTATGAGTTCTCTGTTGAAAAAAACAAATATCCCCTTGATCCACTTGTAGAGACTATGGAGATACTGAGGGGAGTCGGGGGATGTCCATGGGATAGGGAGCAAACCCACACCAGTCTTCGAAAGTACCTTTTGGAAGAGAGCTATGAGCTTATTGAGGCTATAAACAGTCAGGATATGGACCATATTTGCGAGGAACTGGGAGATATCTTGCTACAGGTAGTTTTCCATGCTCAAATAGCTTCCGAAAACGGTAGTTTTGAGATAAATGACGTGATAGAGGAAATTACTGAAAAAATGATTCGTCGACATCCCCATGTTTTTGGAAATGTGAAGGTGGAAAATAGTGCCGAGGTAGCTGTAAATTGGGAAGCAATCAAAAAAACAGAAAAGAAAATACCTAAAATGAAAAGCATTTTAGACGGAGTTCCGGAAAGCTTTTCTTCCTTGCTCAAGGCACAGAAAATTCAGGTAAAGGCTGCCCAGGCAGGATTTGACTGGGATAACTACACAGGTGCCTTGGAAAAGGTTTTTGAAGAGCTGGCAGAGATTGATGACGCAATAAAATCAAAAAATAGGGTACATATAGAGTCGGAGATAGGAGATGCAATATTTTCACTGGTTAATCTGGCCAGATTGCTGGATATCAGTGCTGAAACAGCTTTGGCTGCAACCTTGACCAAATTTAAAAAACGTTTTTCATATATTGAGGAACAGGTACTAAAAAGTGGTCAGAGTCTATCTGACTTTAATATAGAGAAAAAAAATATTTGGTGGGAGGAATCAAAAAAAAAGAATAATAATAAAAATGTGGAATAATTTTCTTATTAGAAGGATAATAGAGATAATTAGCGAATAGTAACACCATTAAATAGCTAAAAGATTATAGGGGGGTAATTATGAACAAGGCTGATCTGATTGCGAAGGTAGCTGAGAAAACCGACTTTACCAAGAAAGATGCTGAAAAGGCAGTAGCCGCTGTGTTAGCAAGTATTGAGGGAGCTTTGTCAGGTGGGGAAAAGGTTCAATTAGTCGGATTTGGAACTTTCGAAATAAGGAACAGGGCTGCTCGTAAGGGGCGTAACCCGCAAACCGGTCAGGAAATCAAAATTGCAGCTGCTAAGGTTCCTGTGTTTAAAGCAGGTAAAGCATTGCGTGACGCTGTAAGCTAAGATGTATTTATATTAATTCGGGAAAATAATTAATCCAAAATCCACGCTCAGCGTGGATTTTATTTTTATCTATAGAAAGGAGATCAATTCAGGATAATGAGACTTGATAAATATCTAAAGGTTGCCAGAGTGATTAAGCGCAGGACTGTGGCTAATGAAATTTGTGACCAGGGGCAGGCTTCAGTAAACGGAAGAGTTGCTAAGGCCGGTCTTGAGGTTAAGGCCGGGGATAAAATCGAAATTACTTTGGGGGAAAGGGTAATTAAGATTGAGATTTTGGAGGTAAAGGAAAGTATCGCTGCAAAGGATGCTACAACCTTATATAGAATTTTGGAGTAATCTTCAGCAGGTAAATATGGTATATTTAAAGATAACTGAAGATAAGTCTTTTATAGAGCCAGTATTTGTTGGAATAGATTTATCTAAGTATATCATTGATTTCAAGGAGAATTAATAATGACCAGTCGTCGTGGCAACAATATGTCAGGCAGTTCAAGGGCAGAGAGAGGGGCAAAAACCAAAAGGGTGTTTCGGCCGGGTAGGAAGCTACCAACCTTGATTGTGGGGTTTTTGCTGGTTTTGTTGCTGATTTCTTTTTTTAGTCACTTTCAAAAGCTTTATATTCTGCAAGGTGAAATAAAGGACATAAAAACTCAGCTGCAGCAGCTAAGTAAAAAAAATGAAGAGTTGAAAGTTCAATTAAAGCAGGCACAGTCTGATGCTTACATTGAACAGGTTGCACGAGAAAAGCTGGGACTGGTAAAGCCGGGTGAGTCAAGAATCGTGACTGAACAGTAATAGCAAGGTCTCACCACAAATATTGTGCTAAAACTTATCTTGACACCCTAGACATTATTTGACTATAATTAATCAGAAATTTTTTTCGCAAGAAACAAGGAGGATCATTATTTAAATATGCCGGTGGAAGTAGGCAACATTTTGGAAGGGGTTGTTTCAGGGGTTACAAATTTTGGCGCATTTGTACAACTCCCTGGAGGAATAACAGGATTAGTACATATCTCAGAGATTGCTGAAGAATATGTTAAGGATGTCAATCAGTTTCTAAAGGCCAACGATAAGGTTTCAGTCAAGGTTATATCTGTTGATCCCAGAGGGAAGATAGGCTTATCGATAAAACAGACTAAGGTTGTTCCAAAGCTGGAGCCAAAAATGATTGTTCGTAAAAAACCTCAGGTTTCCTTTGAAGATAGATTAGCCCGTTTTATGAAGGACAGTGAGGAAACCCTGCAGACTCTCCGTCGTAGCACTGATGCAAAGAGAGGTGGCAGAGGAGGGTCTGGTCGTAAGAACGATTAGATTAATAGAATAATAGTCTGATAAGCATTCCTTTTGGAATGCTTTTTTGATTAACAAGGATATAGATTGCTGCGGAGTCTTTATTGAATAGAGAAGGGAGCATGTTTAACTGTGGTTGGAATTATTGACATAGGAACAAATTCGGTAAGACTAATGATTGCCAGAGTTAAAGGCAACCGAGTGGAGGTTGTTCATAGCAAGCTAAGCAGTACACGACTTGGTCAGGGCATTGGCTGTAGGCGACTAAACCTAAATGCAGTAGAACGAACCCTAGAGGCAATAGTGGCAATGCAGCGGATTTGTATTGAGGAATCTGTAGAGGTGCTTGTGGCTGTGGCTACTTCTGCCGTACGGGACGCAGATAACAAAGATTGGTTTTTGGAAAAGGTATATGACAGAACAGGAATCAAGATTAGGGTTTTGACTGGTGAAGATGAGGCATACTACAGTTTTTTGGGGGTCTCAGCAGGATTTGAGCTTGATTTTGAGGATGTTTTGATAATAGATATTGGAGGAGGCAGTACTGAATTTACTTGGAAGAGAGACGGAAAAATGATAAATCGCAGTGTAAATGCAGGAGCTGTGAGGATGACTGAAGGAAATCATGATGATCAGGCAATTAAAAATATTTTAATTGAGGTGTTAAGAGAGGTTTCTGTTAAAAAACCAAAAAAAATTATTGGTGTCGGAGGTACGGTTACAACTCTTGCTGCAATGGATATGGCAATGGAAATATATGACCGGGAAAGGGTTCATGGTTATACTCTGAAAACACTTAGGATCAATGATTTGCTGCAGCAAGTAGCAAAGATGGATCAAAAAGGCTCCAGAAAACCTGTGCTTGGACTTCAGCCTGCAAGAGCAGATATTATTGCTGCCGGCATTAAAATATTATTAGTGATTTTGAAAAATTTGGAATATGAAGCTATCCAAGTTTCTGAGGCGGACTTGATGTATGGTCTGGCTATTGAAGCGGTGAGTTGATTATCGATGAACCGGTTCTTCAATTTATATGCAAACCCATTGTCTAGAAGGAAATTATTAAGCCCTGTGGAATAGTTTACCAAATTGAAAGATTAATAGGGTGGTGCTTTTTTGCCTATGTTTTCCCGAGTAGCCAGGACAATTGATAAATTCAAAATGATTTCATCTGGAGATCAGGTTTTGGTTGGAGTTTCTGGCGGACCGGATTCAGTAGCTTTACTGCATATACTGACCAGGTTAAAGGACAAAATGGGACTAGGAATTTATCCAGCCCATCTAGATCATATGTTTAGAGGGAAAGAGTCTCAGGAAGATGCATTGTTTGTTGCGAATCTTTGCAAGGATTTTAAACTGCCACTTATTCAAGATCAGATTGATGTCCCGGCATATCTTATTGAAAATAATGTTTCCTCTCAGCAGGGAGCAAGGGAGGTCAGATACGGATTTTACCGGGACGCTACCCTTATGGTTGGAGCAAACAAGGTTGCCCTAGGGCATCATGCCGGTGATCAGGCCGAAACGGTTCTTCTTAACCTAATCAGAGGTGCCGGATTAAAGGGTCTTAAGGGAATTCCTCCGGTTAGGGACAACATTGTTCGTCCTTTATTGGAAATCAGTAAGGAAGAAATTCTTGATTATTGCAAAGAATGGAATTTACCAAGCCGGATTGACTCTTCAAATTTAAAAACTGTTTATTTTAGAAACAAAATCAGATTGGAATTAATGCCGTTATTACAGGAGCAGTATAATTCAGGGATAGTTGATTCTCTGATCAGATTGTCAGAAATAGTTCGAGATGAAGATGAGTACTTGGAAATACTGACTAAAAACGCTTTGAAAGAAGTAATTCATTCCAGAGGGGAGGAAAGGGTTGTAATAGGTTTGGATAAGTTTAACAGGTTGCCTTGTGCAATAAGACGAAGATTGCTAATTTTGATTTGCAAATCAATTGCCGGAGAAAATCGGGCCTTGTCCTACCTTAATGTACAAAGTATTTTGGAAGCTATTACTGAAAAAAAAAATCGTGGCAAGGTTCAATTGCCGGGAGGAATTTTTGCTCTGAAACGATATGGGCTTCTGGAAATAGTCAAGGCAGATTCTTCGCCACCAATAGGTTTTTATAAGTACAGGCTTAGAATTCCCGGCATCACAAGTATTCCGGAAATAAAC
>JAAXTT010000214.1 GCA_013336365.1 Peptococcaceae bacterium | reverse complement strand
TAAGCTCTGGGAGAGCAGGTCGCTGCCGGAATTAAATTTAAAAGACGCCTCTGGAAAAACAGAGGCGTCTTTGTTATATGTCAATTGAAAATAACATATAGCTATGATATAATCTAAACCATAGTAAAACAATATAATTGCTAATGATTAAATAAGAGGTGATGGAAGTTGCCAATAATTATTCCGGACAATCTACCTGCCAAAGAAACACTTGCCAAAGAAAATATTTTTGTTATGCCTGAAATAAGGGCAGAGCATCAGGATATTAGGCCTTTGAGAATAGTGATACTAAATCTTATGCCTACAAAGATTGTTACTGAAACTCAGTTGCTGAGACTAATCAGCAACACCCCTATTCAGGTTGAGGTGGTTTTGCTTCAGTTGCAGACCTATATTTCAAAGAATGTGTCTGAGGAGCATATGAGTAATTTCTATAAAACCTTTGATGAAATCAGGGATGAGAAATTCGATGGTCTGATTATAACCGGTGCCCCGGTTGAAAATATGGAATTTGAAGAGGTTGATTACTGGCAAGAGCTGAAGGAAATCATGGATTGGAGTGTTCACAATGTCTATTCCACCTTCCATGTATGCTGGGCTGCCCAGGCTGGACTGTATCACCATTATGGAATAAAAAAGTATCCTTTGGATAAAAAAATGTTCGGGGTTTTTCCTCATAGGATAAGCAAAACAAATACCATGCTCCTCAGAGGATTTGATGATGTTTTTTATGCACCTCATTCCAGGCATACAGAGATAATAAAGCAGGAGGTTGAGAGTGTGAAGGCATTGGATATATTGTCAGAGTCTGACGAGGCGGGAGTATATCTGATAAAAACCGATGGGGGAAGACAGGTTTTTGTTACCGGCCATGCAGAATACGATCCTGAAACCTTGAAGCTTGAGTACGATCGGGATGTTTCTAGGGGTCTTGATATTGAGGTGCCAAAAAACTATTTTGCCGGTGATGATCCAGCCGCTCAGCCGGTTGTCACTTGGAGAGGGCATGCTAATTTGCTTTTTTCAAACTGGCTTAATTACTATGTATATCAGGAGACTCCCTTTGATTTGTCAGACCTTGAATAGGTTTCCTTAATGAAATTTGTGGGTATAAACAAAGGCAAATCCCGGAAGAGAAAATTTCATTGTTCTTGACCTTTCTATAGATAATCTATAGAATTTTTTTTGTAGTTATTCACTTGGAGGTTGAAATGTATTTTTGTGGAATAGATATCGGTTCTATCACTGCTAAGTGTGTAATAATAAAGGAAAACCAGATTATCGGTTCAAGAGTTGTCAATAGAGGCTATAAAAGCTCTGAGGCTGCAACCTCTGTGTTAAATGAGACTTTAGATATTGCCGACATAAAGTTAGAGGATGTTGGGTTTATTGTTTCAACCGGGTATGGACGCAATGCCGTCCGTGAAGCGGATAAACAGTTTACAGAGATATCCTGCCATGCTCTTGGGGCAAGCTATTTGGTGCCCGGAGCAGCTACGGTTATTGATATCGGGGGACAGGATTGCAAGGCTATAGCTATCGATATTAGGGGTAAAGTTCTTGACTTTATTATGAATGACAAGTGTGCAGCAGGTACCGGACGGTTTCTTGATGTTATGGCTCAGGCCTTGGAGGTTGACTTAGATGAATTTGGCTTGCTTTCCTTGAAATCAGCCAAACCTGTTGAAATAAGTAATATGTGCACGGTTTTTGCAGAATCTGAGGTTATCTCAAATATAGCTGCCGGTACTGCAAGGGAAGATATAATTGCCGGTATACATGATGCTATGGCTTCAAGAATTGCCAGTATGGCATCTAGGGTTCAGTTAATGCCTAAAATCGTATTAACAGGTGGCGTATCAAGAAATATTGGCTTGGTCCGGGCTTTGGAGAATAACCTAAAAAAGCCCTTGGAGGTATCTGTGCAAGCTCAGCTGGCAGGTGCAATCGGTGCCGCCTTGATGGCATCAAATCTATATATCGGCAGATAATATGGAGGAGTTCCTTTGTTTATAGGAAGAGCAATGTTTATCCTGTTCCTTGATCAGGTCAGCAAAATGATAATAATCAGCAGGATGTATCTTGGTCAATCAACCCCGGTAATCAAGGATATTTTTCATATAACCTATATTCATAATCCAGGTGCGGCTTTT
>JAAXTT010000097.1 GCA_013336365.1 Peptococcaceae bacterium | reverse complement strand
CAGACCAAACAAGGGTGTTTTTCGTCTTCCCGTTGACCGAGTTTTTTCTATGCCAGGCTATGGTACTGTAGTTACAGGTACCATAATTTCCGGCGCTGTAAAAATGGGAGATAATATTGAAACAATGCCCCTGGGTTTAAAATCAAAGGTCAGAAACATTCATATTCATGGAGAGAAAAGGGATCAGGCAATTGCCGGACAAAGAGTAGCTTTAAACATTAGCAGTCTTGAAACAGGACAAGTTACTCGGGGTGCGGTAATTTCGAGCCCAGGGGCCCTGGCAGCATCATACAGACTAGATGTAAGCCTGTATCTTTTGGAGACTGCCAAGGAGCTGAAAAACCGCAGTAGAGTGAGAATATACTTAGGTACCTCTGAAATTTTTGGCAGAGTCAGACTGTTAGACAGAGAAGAACTGAAGCCCGGACAGACTGCATATGTTCAGCTGGAGTTGGAAAACCAGGCACTGGCATTACGGGGGGATAGATTTGTCATCAGATCCTACTCCCCAATGAGAACAATCGGCGGGGGATCAGTGATCAGCAGTGAGGCAATAAAATATCGCAGATATCGTGAAGATGTATTAGAATCATTTGAAATAAAGGAAGAGGGAAATCCGGAAAAGCTTATTGTACATTTGTTAGAAGATAATTCAGCTATCCTTGATTTTCAGACAATATCAAAAAAAACCGGAATTGAGGAAGAAAAAACCGGAGTAATAATCCAAGCTCTGGAGCAGCTGGGTAAGATTATTAAGTTGGAGGGAGAAGGGCTTGAAGGATACCTGGCCAAAGAAACTTATAACCGATGGATACCCGTAATTATAACTGCACTTGAAGGCTATCATATAAAATATCCTTTGAGAGATGGCTACCCCAAAGAAGAATTGCGTTCGAGACACTTTGAATTTCTAAACTCCAGACAGTTCCAGCTTATATTAAAGCTGTTAATGGAGGATGGAATAATTTCACTTGGGGAAAAAAGCATAGCTAAATCAGATTTTGTCCCCGGGCAAGTACCCGGATTAGAAAATAAGCTTGCAATTATTGAGAATAGCTATTTAAAAGGAAATATGCAACCACCGATCTGGCAGGAGGCATTTAAAAATTCCGGCTTTGATCAAGGGATGTCTGAGGAAGTGCTCCACTATCTTATTAAAATGAACATTCTGATAAAAATCGCCCCTGACCTGTATTTTCACAGTTCTATATTAAAAACAACCCGGGAAAGGCTGCTTTCATTTTTCGAGCAGAACAAGGAAATAACGGTAGCTCAGTTTAGAGATATATTTGCTACCTCCAGAAAATATGCTTTGCCACTGCTGGAATATTTTGATCAGATCAGAATAACTCGCAGGGAAGGTGATGTAAGATTACTAGAAACACGACAAAAAAAATAGAGTTTATTGAGCTGAGGGATATTATAAAAAACATAATCGAGAGGCAAGGAAAAATCAGCTTCGCCGAGTATATGGAATTGGCATTATATCACCCGGTTCATGGGTATTACATGTCTGACCGGGTAAAAACAGGTAAAAAAGGTGATTTTTATACCAGCCCCCATGTCAGCAGATTATTTGGCATGATATTGGCTGATCAAATAAATCAGATGTGGATAGTCAGTGGGAAACCCAACCAATGGATGATCCTGGAGGGGGGTGCCGGTAATGGCAGGCTGGCCGGGGATATTATTGACCATTGTGGTGCTGTCCACCCCCATATGTTTAAAGTACTTGAATATGTGATTTTAGATAAAAGCCCTTTTATGATCAGTCTGCAAAAAGAAATTTTATCTGACTTGAGTAGGCGTCCCGGGAAAGGAATCAGGTGGATTAAATCCCCGGAGGATATAGGAGACCAATCAGTTGTTGGCTGTGTTATATCCAATGAGCTCTTTGATTCCTTCCCGGTCCACAGAATAAAAAAATCTGCCGGTGCAATCCGGGAAATTTTCATCTCAATAGATGGCGAGTCCCTTTGTGAAGCCCTAGACAGTGTAGCCTCGGAAGGACTGGAAAAATATATTTTGGACAATAATCCGAACCTTGCGGAGGGTCAAACTATAGAGGTAAATCTGGCTATGAAGCAGCACCTTGAGGGCATCGGTAGAATAATGAAAAAAGGCTTTCACCTTACTGTTGATTATGGCGGTTTAGTCTCCGACATCTTTTCAGATGTCGGTAAAGAGGGTACCCTAAGATGCTTTTACCGGCATAAGCTTTGCAACAATCCCTATGAAAAACCGGGCCATTATGATATGACAGCAAATGTGAATTTTACCGATTTTTATCGCTGGGGAGAGGATGCAGGCTTAAAACCCCTTGGCTACTCAAGGCAGAAGGATTTTTTCTTTAATTTGGGGATTTTGGACTACCTTGAGGATATGCAAAAAATCGGCTGTTCTGATGAAGCGCTTCTAAAAAACACTTTGGCAGTAAAAAAACTGATAATGCCTGAGGGTATGGGGAATGTCTTTAAGGTTGCGGTTCAATATAAGGGAATAAAGGAAAGGCCCATACTTAGAGGCTTCCCTGAAAAGTTCAGAATCTGGGGGAAACAAAATTGAAGAAAATTCAGGTTGAAGCAGGCAGCGGTAAATATAAAGTGGAGCTTTATGCCCAGATAACAGACAATGGAATTATGCTTAACCTTACCGGAGGCGAAAAACCTCATCTGGGAGCAGTAGTTGTCAGTATTCCCGGTCCGGGATTATCTGAAAACACCCCTGTCAGCTGTTCAACTACAGTGGTTCCCCTTGTTGGCCACAGAGATGACCGGGCGGCAAAGCCCCTGGCAGAAATGGTGGCCAAAGAATTGAAAGTCCCGGTTTCGGTAGCTGCCGGCCTTCATATTAAAAATGCCGATTCTGATGATATAAAAATACTTTTGGAAAACTCTCTTGAATGTGGAAGAAAACTTTTGGAACAAATAAACTCCTAGGTTATCATTAGTCGAAAAGCACTTAGGAATAAAGCTCTAATAATTGACTTGAGAAAGACTTTATAGGATAATTCTTTTTGTACAGAGGAAGTTTTCGGGACGTAGCTCAGTTTGGTAGAGCGCACGGTTCGGGACCGTGAGGTCGCACGTTCAAGTCGTGTCGTCCCGACCATTTTTTTGTTTTTTAGGTATTTGTCCTGTGCTATAATATCGGGGATAAGTTAAGGATGTTACTATATTAAGGAGGGTTATTAACCTTGAATTTGTTGATAATGGGGCCACCCGGAGCGGGTAAGGGTACTCAGGCTGAGGTTTTGGTTAAGGAGCTTGGGATTGTACATATTTCTACCGGGGACATGTTTAGAAATGCAATTAAAGATGGAACTGAAATGGGTATGAAGGCCAAGGAATATATGGATAAAGGCGAATTGGTTCCGGATGAGGTTGTTATCGGGATGGTTAAGGAGAGAATCGGTTTTGCCGACTGTGAAAATGGTTTTCTATTAGACGGCTTCCCCCGTACAGTTGAACAGGCACAAGCTCTGGATGTTTCTCTCGAGGAATTGAATATTAAATTGGATGGGGTAATAAATATTGTTGTTCCGGAGGAAAAGCTGATGGCAAGGCTAACCGGTCGCAGAGTGTGTAAAGGCTGCGGTGCTTCCTACCATGTTATATTCAACCCGCCAAAGACTGAAGCTGTATGCAATAGCTGCAGGGGTGAGCTCTATCAGCGGTCTGACGACAATGAGGAGTCGGTAGGAACGAGACTTAGGGCATACCAGGATAAAACCCAGCCATTGATTGAGTATTACAAGAAAAAAGGCTATCTGGTCAATGTTGATGGAGACCAGGATATTGACCTGGTATTAAAAAGTATATTAGAAGCTTTTGCAAAATAACAAACAAACCCCGTTTATTCGGGGTTTGTTTGTTATTTTGCAAAAGCAAGAGGTATAGACGTGGAAACATACAAGGGTTTGGCTGAAATCTATGATTATCTGGTATCCGGGGTGGATTTTGAGGGCTGGGCCGATTATTTGGAAAGTATAATTGCTCTGCACAATTATACCCCAGGGACTATTCTTGATTTGGCCTGTGGCACTGGGAATACGATTATACCTATGGCCAGGCGAGGCTATAGTTCCGGCGGTATAGATATTTCTTCAGAGATGATTGATCTTGCTGAAAAAAAGGCTATCGAAGCTAATTTGAAGATTACTTTCAAGGTAGCGGATATCAGATCATTTATCTCGGATAAGCCCGTGGATTTAATAACCTGTTTTCATGATGGCTTGAATTATATAATTGACTCTACAGAGCTTTTGGAGGTTTTTATCAAAACAGCTCGAAATCTTTCAAAGGGTGGCTTGTTTGTTTTTGACCTAAATGCCCTGAAATGGATTCCTTCAACAGACAGTTCTCCAGTTATTGTTGAAGAGGAGGACTTTACTCTTATCTATAATACTGAGTATATGACCGGTACCTCAATTTGGAAAATTGATTTGACCTGCTTTTCCAAAGCCGGAAGCCTTTACAAAAAGTTTCGGGAGCAGCATTATGAAAGGGCGTATCAGCCTGAGTTCATCTGTGAGCTTTTGGTCAAAGCCGGTCTAAAGCCCTTAAAGGTTTTTGATGCCTTCACCTTTGATCTTCCCAACAATAAAAGTAAGCGTCATTTTTATCTGGCTACTATATAAAGAGTATGGTTTTAGGCAGGGAGTGAAGCAGTATGGATAAATTTTTCCGGGCAGAAATTGCCTTGATCGGTGGTTCAAGCACCAACAGCATTAACTTCCCGGAGGATTTGGGATTAGCTGAAATTAGTGTTATCGAACCGGGCAGGATATTTGAAACCCCTTTTGGTGACAGTCCTCCAATGAAATTATTCTCTGTTGGTGAAACTAAGGTTATTACTGTAAAAATGCATGGCTGGAGAAACGGAGTTTCCAGAGCTGCTGCTTCACAGCAATTATTCTGGATTTTAAAGGCCGCCGGTATTAAGAAAATTATTGCTGAAGGTGGAGTAGGTTCAGTCAATCATTTGCTTGAGCCAAGGGATATTGTCATATCCTCTGACTATCTGGATTTTTCAATGAGAAAGGATGTAAGTCTGGGACTACCATATTTACTGATGATGAGAGATCCTGTCTGTCCGGAAATAACAAAAACAATATCTCGGATTGCCAAGTCAGAGGCGGATTCGGGTAGAATTTTTGACCGGGGCGTATATGCGGTTACAGATGGAAGACATTTTGAAAGCAGAGCAGAGGTTGCTATGCTGAAAAATGCCGGAGCAGATATTGTTGGACAAAGTATGTGTCCCGAGGTCTATTTGGCAAGGGAAATTGGTGCCTGTTATGGCAGACTGGATGTCGTGGTTAATTATGCAGAAGGAGTAGTAAGAGACTGGGATCATTTGGAACTGGCAGATATTTACTATGATTATGCAGATAAAATTGGCAGGCTATTGGTAAAGATTATTGACAGCTTGGCTGACAATAACGAATGCAATTGTTCTCAGCTACGGAAAACGACACTTCTTAAATAAAATTATAATTTATTAATTAAAAGTAAGATATTTTAAGAAGGATTTTAAAATAGATATATGGAATTAATCTCCTTGCAGAAAATAATTAATAATAAAAAATGACTCCTAACAATAGCTGAATAAATTCCTTTGTTTCGAGTCATTTTTATTTTAAAAATG
>JAAXTT010000213.1 GCA_013336365.1 Peptococcaceae bacterium | reverse complement strand
CGTCTCCCATGTCATGCCCAACTCCGAAAAGTTGAGGTTATTGGGAAGGTTAATTCAGAACCCGATGGTTCCATAAAAGTCTACTAATTTTGAATGAAAACTTCAACAAGAATTAAAAGAATTATCAATTACTACTTGACCTTCAAGAAAAAGGGTTGGGGACTTCACCTCCTGCTCTTCACTCTAAGTAAGCTCTGGTAGTTAACAGTTACGGGAAGCAGTCTTCAATCTCGTTGAAATCCAGGAGCCCAAAAAGGCATCGTCGTTTCAGCCATCCCCCCTTCGGTCTTTAAAAACTAGATATTGATTTTTTTTGAACTTAAAGATTGACCTTGTCCCCCATTGAAGGCAAAAAGTGTAGCACCGTCCAAAATTGTATGTGGCACTTAGATGTCACACTTACCTTCTTCTTATTAATAGAGTGTATTTGACAACAAATGTTTGGTTCTATTTTACTTCATCATGGTTCGATTTAATGCATTCGCCTAAAGGATACGTTGGGATAAGATGGTATATCTATTGCATCCTCTTAAAATATTGGTCTAATCAAATAAGGAGTATTAAACCCATGATTTCAAATAAGAAACAGGAAATGGGTTTCACATTGCTTGAATTGATGATTGTCATTGCAATCATCGGCATCCTCGCTGCCGTTGCGATTCCGGCGTATAGGCAATACACAATTAGAGCAAGAATGTCTGAAGTCACAACTGCGATGATGTACATTGCAAGCGCTCTGGTGAACCAGCGTCAGCAATCCGGTGCCTCCGATGCAGCTTGGCCGGACTGCCCTGATGTCGCTGCAATTACAGCCAGCTTAGGAGTTGGGGTCGGCGCAAGCACAAGAATAAGCCAAGTGCAGATAGATCCTGCCACGGGAGAAATTAGAGCCACCTTGGCTAATCTTGATGCAGTATTGGATGGTCAAACCCTTTCCTTAACGCCCACTACGGCAGCTGATGCCTCTATCTCCTGGCAATGGAGTGGGACCATACCGACTGTCTACTTACCCAAAAAATAATTGGTCCTTTCAACGTTTGATCGGTTCGGTTTTCCCATCATACGTGTGCCTTACTTTATCTTATCGGCAAATATCTTTTTGTACGCCCATCCGAACAAGGCCACCACAACCAAACCAACGGCGATTAAAGTCGCCCCTGTGGGCCATGTAGGCCAGTGGATGAGGAGCATAGCCAACCCAATAATAATTAAAAACAATCCAATAATGATAAAAAAATACATAATATCATCCTCTCCTCTGCCACGAAGAAACCGGTAGCCTTGTTGGGACTAAGCTTTTTCAAACATATCTTTGGGAGCGCTGCCTACGGGGCAGACCCAACTGTCAAGGAGTGTATCAAACGGGGTGTTCGGAGGGATGTAATTCTCCCAGCGCCCACGCCCTTCTCAGGTAGGTATATATAACCACAGCCATTACATTTATATTTTTCCATTTTTATCTCCTATATCCTTAACGGTCTATTTTCCAATTTAAGAGGTGTGATCGAGAAAGCCTACAAAGGGACAACGGAATCCCCTTAGAGGCGAAATATCGGCTCCTTTTGGGAATTTATCTCCATACGACACTCAAGAAGGTTAGAGGTTAGGTTGTGAAGTTCGTTAGAGACAGGTGGGAACTAATAATGAAAAAATACTCTTAATCTGGCTGGCCGTCAAGAAAAAACTCTCCTTGGGAAATTAGCTCCTATTACTGATTTCCGGCTGAATATGAGAGCCGTCCCCTATTGCACCAGATACCTTCATTTCGCGACAATTTTTGTTACACTAACAAACCTGCCGATTAGGAAATTTCCTTTAAAATACTAACCTTTCAAAGGCTTATAGGTTTTTGAGATATCTGGCATCATCCTTGCCTTTTTAGAGAAGAAGAATAGCTCGAAAGAGGAGAACAAAGACAGATCGAGATGGATTGCGGGGTACGGCCCGCTTGGGAGGGTGGATTTGAGCCGCGATATTCGGAGTTGACCCATGGTGCGAGGGAGTTTTCAAGGATATGTGACCAGCTTAGAGAGAATTATGGTCAATGCTCATTTTGACCTGAGGGAGGCGATGTTTCAGTTCCAGGAGTTATGCGTCATGATCACCCCGGAGACGAATGTTCCAATGGAAATCATCTCCGATATTCGCGAAGCCTATA
>JAAXTT010000096.1 GCA_013336365.1 Peptococcaceae bacterium | reverse complement strand
ATCTTGCCTATTTTAATAATAGCTGGTTCGGAATTTTGAATTCAATCAAGGGCCTTATTCTAGGCTTACTACTGCTAATAATTCCTTTTCTTATGGGAGGCTTGGGAGGTGGAGATGTAAAGCTGTTGGGAGTAATCGGCTCAATTATGGGTCCGAGCTTTGTCTTCACTACCTTTATCTTTGGAGCACTGTTCGGAGGTTTTATTTCACTGGTTATTCTTATCCTTAATAGACAGCTGTTGTCAACTCTTGGAAAATATTTCCCATCATTTGGATTTCCTGATAGCTACAGCAATCCGAAAATGCTGACTTTGCCCTACAGCATTCCAATTGGCCTTGGTGCTATTTACTCACTATACTCTAACAGCTTATTAGGTGGAATATTATGAAACTACTTAATATAAAGGAAGATCAGCAAGGTCAATCCATTGTCGAATTAGCCCTAGTTCTTCCTATATTTTTATTATTATTTATGGGAATTGTCGAATTTGGAATAATCTTCCATAATTACCTTGTTATTACCAATGCATCTCGAGAAGGTGCAAGAATAGCCATTATTGGCAGCAGTGACTTAAATATTACTAATAGAATTCTGTCTGCCTCCACAAGTCTTCAGCCTGAAAAGCTTCAGATAAAAATATCCCCGGACTCAACTCAAAGAAAATCAGGAACATTGACAACAGTGGAGGTCAGCTATCATCATAATCCAATATTTCCTGTATTATACAATCTGGCCCCGGACCTATTAATTCTAACCTCAAAAACTACGATGCAGATTGAATAAGGAAGTGTGGCCATGGGAAAAAATATTAGACAGCTACTAAATAATGAAAAGGGCTTCAGCCTTATTATTGTTGGCATCAGCATGGTATTCCTGTTAGGAATAGTCGGCATGATTTCTGATTTTGGCAATATTATGCTGACAAGGCAGAAATTGATTAATGCCGTTGACAGTGGTGCATTGGCTGGTTCATTGGTATTAAATGTCAATCAGATTTCACCGGATATTGAAGCAAAGGCAATGGAAAAAGTTCACCAGGTCTGCATTATGAATGGCGCTACAGAAAATGAAGTTTTTGTGGAAATTGTTGATAGGACTATTTCTGTGTCAGCGACAAAAACAGTTACCATGATATTTCTGAAAATTTTTGGTATAGAAAATCATCAGGTATCTGCGCAAGCGACTGCATTGACCGGAGGAATAGACTCATACCTGGGAATTGCACCCTTATCTATTAAAGACCAGCCCCTAACCTACGGCGAGATATCAAGTTTAAAATTCGGATTACCCGACTCACCTGGCAATTTTGGTGCCCTTGCCTTAGCCGGAAAAGGTGCCAGTAATTATAAAAACAATTTGATTAATGGGTTTTCCCAAGAAGTATCCATCGGAGAAATACTTATGACTGAACCCGGTAACATGTCCGGGCCTACTGATGGGATAGATGAAAGAATAAACAAATGCCTTGATGGTTGCACCTATGATAATTTCAAGCCTGGATGTCCCAAAGCACTGATTATACCTATGTTTGACAATAGTTTGCAAGGCAGAGATGAAATCATCATTACAAATTTCGCAGTGTTTTTTGTTGATAGAGCAATAAGTGAAAGTGATGAAATAATGGGTTATTTTGTTCGAATGGCCTCCAATGGCACAGTTAACCCTTCTAGATACAATAGCGACCTATACAGTGCTAGACTTATTAAATAATTTATCGGAGCTGAATTATATGAAAAAAAGAATGATCGTTCTTTTTATCTCACTTCTTCTGGGATTGGCAGCCTCATACAGTGCCTATATTTATATTCAAAAACTGGAAAATACCTACAATTCCTCAGATAATTTTGTAGAGGTAGCGATTGCCAAAGAAAAAATTTCTGCCAGGCAGGTTATTAGCAAGGAAATGATCTATTTTAAAAAAATTCCGGCAAACTATACCGGTAGCGGAATTATAAGTAAAACTGAAAATATACTTGGCAAAATAACCAAGAGTGAAATATTTCCTGGAGAACAGATTTTAGAAAGCAATCTATTCCAAAAAACTGGCACTGATAAGGGTTTATCTGTCCTTATTGATGAAGGATACCGGGCTATGACTATTTCAGTTGATGAAATCAGCGGTCTTTTTGGAATGATTAGGCCCGGTGATTATATAGATATTTTGGCTACGATTCAGGTGGAAAAAAGTGATATTACCTCCACTCTGGTCCAAAATATAAAGGTTTTGGCAGTAAACAGCTCTTTGGATGCGCAAAAAAATACACCGGCCAATGAAACAAGCAGTAAAGCTATTACTGTATTATTGGATCCCAGCCAGGCACAGCATGTCGCATTGGCCTCACAAAAGGGTAAGATTCAGCTTATTCTTAGAGGTCCTTCCGATAACCGTAAATTAGCGCTTCCTTCAACTAATGGAAGCCACCTAATTAGATAGGAGGCAATAAATGAATAAAATTTCCGTACTGATTGTGGACGATATTGATGCTACAAGAGAAGATATAAAGAGATTGTTATATTTTGAAGAGGATATTGAGGTTATCGGGGAAGCTTCCGATGGTGATGAGGCTATAAAAATGACTCGAGACATAAATCCGGACGTAATCCTAATGGATATAAATATGCCCAAAGTCAATGGTATTATGGCTTCTGAAATAATAACCGAAATGAACCCCAATTCATCAATAATTATTATTTCCATCCAAAGTGAGAAGGAGTATCTTCGAAAAGCAATGACTGCCGGAGCAAGAGACTATCTTGTAAAACCCTTCAGCAGCGAAGAGCTGGCAGAAACTATCAGAAGAGTTGGAGGACTGTCCAAAAAACGACACCTCAATCTGGTAGAAGGAAACTATTCAGTCAGCATCAATAATAAATCCCCCGGCAAAATAATAACCTTTTTTTCTACCAAGGGGGGAATAGGAAAAACAACTATAGCCTGCAACCTAGCTATTAGCCTAACCCAGAAAAATAAATCAAAAATGGCACTGGTGGATATGGACCTGCAGGGTGGAGATATTTCTGTGTTTATGAATCTGCCTGCCAGTGCAGGATTGGATGAAATAGTCAAGGAAGATGATTATACAGACCCTTCCCTTTTGGAAACCTATTTAACCCCACATTTATCCGGAGTAAGAGTAATCACTGCTCCCTCCTCACCGGAAAAGGCTGACTTAGTCAATTCAGATCATGTTGAGGGTATAATTACTGCCTTAAAAACCAATTACGACTATGTGTTTTTAGATATATCCGCAGCGTTAAATGATATAAATATTGCCTGTCTGGAAATATCTGATTTGATTATTCTTGTTGCTGATCAGAACCTGCCTACCCTGCGTCATGCCAAGGCAAATATTAATATTCTGAAAAAACTTAATTTGGCTGAAAATGCCAGACTTGTTATTAATCGCAAAAGAAATGATTCTATAAAATTTGCTGAATTGGAAAAACATTTAGATTTTAAGGTTTGGTATTCACTGCCTGATGAAATGAATACAGTCGATAGCTCAATAAATCAGGGAAAGCCCTTTACTTTAAATAAGCCTACTGCAGAAATATCAATAGCGTTTAATAAAATGGCTGCTATGCTTGATGAAAATTGTAACAGACTGCCCATAAAACAAGTTCTTAGTGAAAACAAAGAAAAATCACTGCTGAATAAAATATTTAACTTCTAAATAGGAGACTGTCCTTATGTCTTTATTAAAACGACTTGAAAAAAATAAAACAGAGGATACAAGCCTAGATGTATCCTTACCCACAAGAACACCTGATCAGGAAACTAAAGTTCAAATAACCACACCCAAAAAAGATCCCTATCAAAGTCTAAAAAACAGTCTTCATCAAAAAGTTATCTCTGAGCTTGCCCTAGATTTCAGCACTGATAGCAATAATGAAAATAATGCTCAAAAAATATCCTCTTTGGTCAGCAAGCTTATTGATGGAGAGCAACTTCCCCGTCAAGAAAAACAGCGAATAATCTCAGAGATCGTTGATGAAGCCATAGGATTTGGACCCATCACCCCCTTACTTAATAATCCTGAAATTAGCGAGGTGATGGTAAATGGTCCAAATCAGGTCTACATTGAACGACAAGGGAAGCTTGAAAAAACTGATATATGCTTTCGTGATGACAGTCATGTTCTGCATATAATAGAAAAAATCGTGTCTCCAATTGGCAGACGTATCGATGAAAGCATGCCCATGGTTGATGCCAGGCTTCCTGACGGCTCAAGAGTAAATGCAATAATTGCTCCTCTTTCCCTGTCCGGGCCAACAATAACAATTAGAAAATTCTCAAAAGAGCCCTTAAAAATTGAAGATTTGGTCTCCTATGGTACCTTGACTGAATCAATGGCCAAATTAATAGAAAATTGTGTAAAAGCAAAGTTGAATATTGTCGTTTCCGGAGGAACAGGAAGTGGAAAAACAACTACCCTCAATGTTTTATCATCTTTTATCTCACCTGAGGATAGAATTATTACCATCGAGGATGCTGCAGAGCTTCAATTAAATCAAGAGCATGTTATTACATTGGAGAGCCGTCCGGCAAATCTTGAAGGCAAAGGCTCAATTTCAATACGAAATCTTGTTAAAAATGCCCTACGCATGAGACCTGACCGGATAATTGTCGGAGAGGTTCGCAGCGGAGAAGCTCTGGATATGCTACAGGCCATGAATACCGGTCATGATGGCTCACTGACAACCGGGCATGCAAATTCACCTAGGGATATGCTGTCAAGACTGGAAACTATGGTTTTAATGGCTGGCATGGATCTGCCAATCAGAGCTATCAGAGAACAAATATCCTCTGCCATAGACCTGATTATTCAACAAAGCAGGCAAAGAGATGGTACTAGAAAGATAACCCACATTACTGAAATATCCGGAATGGAGGGGGATATTATCACCCTCCAAGACATATTCACCTACCGACAAAAAACCATATCAAAATCTGGAGTTATTACAGGAGAATTTTCCTATACGGGTATTAGACCTCAGATTCATAGTCGTTTTGAAGATGCCGGAATCAATGTGGACAACCTATATTTATAGTAACTCTTAGGGAATAGTCTAATAAGGAGGTAGTTTTATGACTGCAAACATTACTTTGGTCGCCGGACTAATTTTTATCACAACTACCATGATATTTTTGGCGATATTTCAAATATTATTCTTTGACAAAAAACCCCTGACCGCCCGACTTGTAGAAATTGAATCTAAGGCTAAGATTAAAGATTACACACCTGTGGCAACATCCTCAGGATACCTTAAACTACTGTCTATTCTTTCTAAAAAAATGACAAAAATAAATTTCTTTAAGAAAATAGTCAATTACGTTGATGCCAGCCTTACTGCGGCGGACATACCCTTGAGCAGTGAGGAATATGTGTTTTTGACAACTCTCGGCTCGATATTTGGCGGTGCAGTTGCCACTATTGGCGGAGGATTATTTTTTGGAATTATAGTAACTCTTATAGCTGTCTTATCATCTATTACCTGGCTGAAATCTGCAAAATCACGACGACTGAATAAATTCAACCTGCAAATCGGAGATGCTTTGGTTGTAATCGCAAATTCAATGAGAGCTGGTTACAGCTTTCTTCAATCAATGGATTTAGTCAGAAAAGAGCTCCCCCCCCCTGTTGAATTCTATAGAGATAGGGGGGGGG
>JAAXTT010000095.1 GCA_013336365.1 Peptococcaceae bacterium | reverse complement strand
TAAAAATATAGATTCTTTCGTTTTTATCTCCCTTTAATATTTCGCCAAGACCAAAGTTTTTTTCCTGCTCCCAGGGTAAAAATGCCAGGGTTCCTGCCGGAATTTTTTCCAAAATCTCAGAAATATACTGTATTTCATGAACCTTGGGAATTATCGCTCTACGACATTGTTTGGCGGCTTCCAGCGCCACTCTCTGCCAACGCTCCTGTCTTTGAACCGCTTTGACTCCTTCAAGCCGCACTACAGAACGATGACAAATCATCGGAATAATGTCTGTTACTCCCAGCTCAGTAGCTTTCTGTACAACATACTCCATTTTGTCACCCTTGCTCAATCCCTGAACAAGGGTTATTTTTACAGGGGGTTCTCCGCCCGGAGAAAAATAATCTACAATCTTTAGGGCAACTTCTTTATTATTTATCGCCAAAATACTTGCCTGTGCACCTCTCCCATTGCCATCTAAAATTTCAACAACCTGGCCGGGAGCCATTCTCAGCACCTTTGCAATATGATTTACATCAGAGCCATCAATAACCGGGGTTTCTGAATCGAAGTTATCCGGGTCAATAAAAAATCTATTTATATTCTTCACCTGCTTAAGGTTTTTCCGCTAAAAATCCTGTCCATTCTCCACTATTTATTACCTTTATTATTTTAAGTCCTGAATTTTCAATATTTCGAGCCATTTCCTCACGCCTTCCGGCAATAATTCCGGAAGCAATAAATTTCCCACCATCCTTTAAAAGATGTGGTACTGACGGGAGAAGGCTATTTATCACATCTGCAACTATATTTGCTACAACAATATCAAATTTAGTAAATATCCCTGAGGTTAAGTTCCCCTCCCTGACATTAATAATATTCTCTAAGCCATTGGCCTGTACATTTTCCCGGGCGACTTTCACCGCTACCGAATCAGAATCCACAGCTATAATGCTTGATGCCCCCATTAAAGCTGCTACTATAGAAAGTATGCCTGAGCCGGTTCCGACATCAATAACCTTCTCACCACCGAAGACAATTTTCTCCAGCATCTCAACACACATAGCTGTCGTTGGATGATTACCACAGCCAAATGCCATTCCGGGATCCATTTCTATAATAAGTAAACCTTCTGAAGCCTCATCAATTGGGAGCCAGGAAGGTTGAATCAAAAATCTATCTCCCAATTTCACAGGGGTGTAAAACTCTCTCCACTTTTCTGACCAGGAGCTATCCTCAATCTCAGCAATGTTAATTTTTGACGGGTAATCTGAATTTATCCCAACCAGTGCCGTTTGGAATTCCGCCAAACGAGAAGATAATTTTTCGTCCATCGGCAAATAACCCTTAATAATGGGGAGGGAACCCTGTTCCGGAATTGTCTCAAATGCTACAGTTTCTATATTTCCCAAGGATAAAACATCGTAAATTATAGCGGGGTCCTCAATAATTACCCCGCCTGTTCCTATGTCATCATATATATTACTAACTGATTCAATATCCTCTGCTCTGACAGAAACACTAATCTCAAGCCATTTCACTATTTTTTTATCCCTCTCTGAAAAAACTATACCCTAACCCTTGAAGGCACCCTTAACTCGATCGAAGAATCCTTTTTCATTCTCATTCATATTTTCCTCCCGCAAAGCAGAAAATTCCTTTAGAAGTGATTTTTCTTTTTCTGAAAGCTTTGTGGGAGTGATAATTTTGACTTGGACCATTTGATCTCCCCGTCCATAGCCATGCAAATCATTAATCCCCTTGCCACGAAGTCTGAATACAGTACCACTTTGTGTTCCTTCAGGTATTTTAAGCTTCGCCTTGCCGTCCAGGGTATCAATTTCTATTTCATCCCCAAGAGCAGCCTGAGCAAAGCCCAAGGGAATTTCCATTGTTACATCATTGCCTTCTCTGCGGAAAAATTTGTGAGGCTTTACATGAATATAGATATATAAATCACCCTTTGGACCACCCATTATACCGGGTTCGCCCTCACCAGCCATTCTGACTCTTGTTCCATTATCGACTCCGGCAGGAATTTTCACGTGAATGCTCTTGTTTTTTCTGACCTTACCTGCAGACTTGCAGGTAACACACGGTTTTTCTATTATTTGCCCTTTGCCCCCACACTGATCACAGGTTCTGGTTTGAACTATCCTTCCAAAGGGTGTGTTTTGGGCAACCTGGACCTGCCCAGATCCGTTGCAGGCAGAACATGCATGTGACTTTGTACCCGGAGCAGCTCCGCTTCCTCCACAAGTACCACATTCTTCAGTTCTGGGTACCTTTATATCTTTTTCAAGACCAAAAGCCGCTTCCTCAAAACTGACCTCCATGTCAATCCTGAGGTCAGTACCTTTTTCCGGTCCCTGTCTCCTGCGACCGCCGCCACCAAAAAACATATCAAAAATATCGCCCAGTCCGCCAAAATCCGCTCCATCGAAGCCTCCGCCAAAACCTTGGCCACTAGATCCTGCATGACCAAAACGATCATAATCAGCTTTTTTATCTGAATCACTTAAAACCTCATAGGCCTCGGCAGCATCCTTGAATTTTTCCTCAGCTGCCTTGTTATCAGGATTAGCATCGGGGTGATATTGGCGCGCCAATTTCCTATATGCCTTCTTTATTTCATCAGCTGAAGCCTGTTTTGAAATTCCCAGAACCTCATAATAATCGCGCTTAGACAAAGTTAATTTCACCATCCTGAATAGATAATAATCAAAGCTTTCATAGGGCGGTCATTAATGACCGCCCTATGTTCGATAATCTACTTGTCTTCCTTAACCTCATAATCAGCATCTACAACATTTTCATCCTGAGCAGATTCCTGTCCACTGTCACCGGGGGCACCGGTTTCTGCCTGCTTTGCAGCTTCCTGCTGCTGATAGAGAAGGGTTGAAAGCTCATATAAGGGTTGAGTAACAGCTTCCAGCTTCTGTTTAATTATTTCTACATCACTACCCTTTATTGCTTCCTTAAGCTCTTCAACAGCAGCCTTTACTAATTCAACCTTATCATTATCTGCCTTATCTCCCAAATCGGTAATAGTTTTTTCTGCTTGATAAACAATACTATCTGCATCATTACGGGTTTCAACTTCTTCTTTACGCTTAAGATCTGCTTCTGCCTGTATTTCTGCCTCTTTAACCATTTTTTCCACATCATCATCAGTCAGGCCGCCTCCGCCTGTGATAGTTATGCTTTGAGTTGTGCCGGAAGCCATATCCCGAGCAGAAACATGAGCAATTCCATTAACATCTATATCAAATTTAACCTCTACCTGAGGAATTCCTCTTGGTGCAGGTGGAATTCCACTTAATGAAAAGCGACCCAAGGTCTTATTATCCGCAGCCATAGCTCTCTCACCTTGAAGCACATGAATTTCCACTGTTGTCTGACCATCTGCGGCAGTTGAAAATATTTGGCTTTTTGAGGAAGGAATTGTAGTATTTCTTTCAATAAGCTTGGTGAAAACTCCACCAAGGGTCTCAATTCCCAAAGACAAGGGAGTAACATCAAGAAGTAATACATCCTTGACCTCACCGGCTAAAACACCGCCTTGAATGGCTGCTCCCAATGCAACACACTCATCCGGGTTAATTCCTTTATGTGGATCCTTACCCAAGAATTTTTTAATAGCTTCCTGAACTGATGGTATTCTTGATGATCCACCCACAAGAAGAATCTTGTCAATGTCCTTAGGCTCCAATCCGGAATCTGCCATTGCCTGTCTGGTTGGGCCCATGGTTTTCTCCACCAAATCAGCAGTCAGCTCATCGAATTTTGCTCTGGTCAGCGTCATTTCCATATGCTTTGGTCCATTTGCATCAGCAGTAACAAAGGGTAGATTAATACTTGAGGAGGCAACTCCGCTCAGCTCTATTTTAGCCTTTTCTGCTGCTTCCTTTAATCGTTGCAAAGCCATCCTGTCATTGGAAAGGTCGATTCCACTGTCCTTCTTGAATTCAGCTACCATCCAATCCATTACTCTCTGGTCGAAATCATCACCACCCAATCTATTATTTCCACTGGTGGCCTTTACCTCGAATACGCCTTCGCCCAATTCCATTATGGAGACATCAAAAGTCCCCCCCCCAAGGTCAAAAACCAGAACAGTCTGATCCTCACCCTTGTCCAAGCCATAGGCCAAAGCTGCTGCTGTAGGCTCATTGATAATTCTTAGAACATCCAACCCGGCAATTTTACCCGCATCCTTTGTTGCCTGTCTTTGTGCATCTGTAAAATATGCAGGAACAGTTATAACTGCCTTGTCAATTTTCTGACCAACATAAGCTTCCGCATCAGTTTTCAGTTTTTGTAAAATAATGGCTGAGATTTCCTCGGGCAAATACTCCTTGCCATCAATCTCCACCTTATAATCAGTTCCCATATGTCTTTTGATTGAGCTGATTGTCCGATCAAAATTGCTTACAGCCTGTCTTTTTGCTACCTGTCCAACCAAGCGCTCTCCATCTCCTGATTTTGAAAAACCCACAACAGAAGGTGTGGTACGTCCACCCTCAGCATTTGGGATTACAACAGCCTCTCCACCCTCCATTACTGAAACGCAGGAATTTGTTGTCCCTAAATCTATTCCTATAATTTTGCTCATATTACAACCCCCTATATAAAAATTTATTTTTTAATAAATCAGCCGGCAACCTTGACCATGGCGGCCCTGATTACCTTTCCCTTGTAAGTGTAACCACTTCTCAACTCCATCATTACAGTGTTTGCTGAATAATCCGGGCTTTCCTCTGTCATTACTGCTTCATGAAACTCTGGATTAAAAGGTTCACCAATTGTCTCAATAGCTTCAACACCTTCTTTCAGCAAAACTTCCTTCATCTGCTTGGCAATCATCTGGATACCTTCATATAGCGACTCAGCATCAGTGTTGCTTACTGTTATCGCCTGATCAAAGCTGTCTAAAACAGGAAGAAACTGAATAATTAGCTGTTCTCCACCGTATCTTAGTAGGTCTTCCTTCTCCTTGACCACTCTTTTGCGAAAATTGTCAAATTCCGCCTGTAGCCTTAACATCTGGTTATAGTAATCCTCGGACTTGGCTTTTTCTTGAGCAAGTTCCTCTGACACCGATGAATTATCACCTGGACCTTGAAATTCATCTTCTGGCAGGGCGCCGGCCTGGCAGGAAACAAACTGATCTGTCGCATCCTCTTGCATATTGACATCCTCACTAAACGCAAACTCTTTTAGTGGTTCTTTAAATGAGAGCTTATTTTCATTATTTTTTGTTGTTTTTTTTGTCATGGAAGATCACCTCTCAATTATTTGAAAATATATTTACCGGCTTTCCCGGCTAATCTCTCTGCCCGGTTTCCTCACGCTTTTTGATTATAGTATCAATCCTTAATATGGCTTCAGCAATTTCACCGGCGGCTTTTAATGCATAGGTCTTAACCTGAACCGGATCGATAACTCCTATCCGGCGCATATCAACAATTTCACCGGTATCACAATCAACTGCCAATGAATCAATATTCTTTTCAGACTGTGCAGAAATAACATCTCCAAGCTTTTCCAGTGGATTGAAGCCTGCATTAGCAGCAATTTGAGCCATAGGCTTCTTTAACGCCTCAACTACACAATCAACACCATATACTGACATACCCCTCATGCCGGAGCGGGTTTTTTCAACCTGGATAGATGCAGCCAGCTCTACTGATCCACCACCCGGAACAACACCATACCTTATTGCTGACTGGATTGCCGCCGCAGCAAGATC
>JAAXTT010000094.1 GCA_013336365.1 Peptococcaceae bacterium | reverse complement strand
ATTATATTAACAATCTTGGAAATTTTCACATTAGAATCATTTAGCTCTCTAACAACAGTAGCTGCAGATAAAGAGGCATTCATAATGGTTTTCATTTGTGAGATGATTTTTCCGATACCTTCGTTTCCTTCCTCGGCATATTCCTCTGCTTTATTGGAGGCATCGGCAATTTTCTGGGTGTTTTGCGATACTTGATCAACTGTAGACGCAACCTCCAGGATGCTGGAAGCTGTGACTGTAGCCCCTTGGGAGACATTTTCAGAACTGGCTGAAAGCTGTACAGCAGATGATGCCACAACCTGAGATTTTTCATTTAATTCAAAAATAATTTCCTTCAGATAGTGAAGCATTTTATTAAATGCTTCTGCTAATTGACCAATCTCGTTATTTTTGTTGCGAACATTAATCTTATCAGCAGTCAAATCTCCGGCAGCAATTTTGCACACTTCCACTGATAAATTTCTTGCCGGAGTGACTATGCTTCTTAGAATATTTAATCCGACCATTATGCATATAGCAATTGCAACCAAACCTACACCAAACTCAATATTTTTGAGAAGAGTACTATTTCTTGCATCATTCTTGGCTTGAGAAATAATATTTTGTTTTTTGGTTGAAACAAATTCATCCATCGTGCTTTGTAATTGTTTTCTAAGATCGGTATATTCGCCTTTGTATATTGTAACTGCTTCCTGGGGTGATGTTCCTGCCTTTTCCATCATTATCGTCTCAAGCTCAATCAGCCTAACATTAAGTGCATCAATTTCATTAAAGGTTGCCTTGCTTGACGGATCTAAAACCATCATTCTTTTAATAGAGTTATTGATTTTTTCCGCATAAACATTATAGGTATCAAAGTCCTGCTGACTTGAAGGATCAATAATAATTCCTCTCACAGCATCCGTTAGAGCCAAATCCTGGAATTGTATTTCCTGAGAGACAGATAATGCCTCAAGATCAGTATTTGCTGTTCTGCTGATAATTTTTGCAGACATATTAAGACCATAAATAGCAATTCCCATCGCAACAGCAAATATCAAAATAATGATCCCCATACTTAGTTGCAGACTATACCGTCTGATCATCAAGTTGACCTCCTAAATATTTATTATGTTTTGTTCCATACCTCAATTTATAATCTTGATAATTATGGCATGTCACATACTCCCAAATTATACCATATTTAATGGCAAGGAACATTATCTCGTGGTTTTTAATTAAAAAAGTTTATTAAGGTTTTTAACATAACAAAAGCGACCGGGGAATTGTCCCCTGCCGCTTTTGTTTATCTTTTTGTAATTCCTTCTAAAGCATTTTTTTATTTAGTTTATAATTAGTTCTAATAGTTATTATCTGAATATAAACAAGGGGCAAAAGCATTAAGAAATAAATTGGTGAGAAAATCGGTAAAATATTTGTTTTTACAAGACCCCAATGGATAAAGAACATTCCCATAACAAAGGAGGCAACCCCGGGGCAGATAAGAGCATAGCTGACAGCACTTTTTTTGTCTCCATGAATATATTCCCGGAAATAACCGTCATTTTTCAAAACCCGGTAGCCAATCAAGCCAAAGAGAATTTGAATTGAAACAAAGCTGGATAAGGCAACAAACATTATTACAGGGGAAGGCTCATGATGAAAGAAATTATGAGAGATTCCCGAAACTATCCTTACAAAGGCGATTCCCAAGACAGTGATTATAGGAATCACAATCCATAGGGTAGGCCCAGCTTCTTTGGCAATACTGTGTTTAAATATTGACTTGAAGCCGATCACAAGCTTGATAACTGCCAGAACAAGAGTTATGCTACCGAACATTATTGAGAAAAACATAGCAATGGCGGAGGTGGTTAAATTATGAGTCATAGCGGCAGGTCCGGCAAAGCCCACACTTATCATAGCAAAGGAAAAAATCGCAAGGAGTTGACTAAGACTATTGTTATTTAAAAAGTCAAAATCACCCTTGGTAATGATTCTATTGAAATATTCAAGGTAGATTTTAAGAGAATATGCCCCCACAGCCATAAAGGCCAATATGGAGAAAGGGAAAAGATATTCCACTACATTCCACAGATTGGGAACAAACACCGCACCTAAGGTGAAGAGCACATTAATTGACATAGCCAAGGTAAGTGGAATAGCCATCAAGGTAACCTCAGCATTGCTGTTTTTTAGAGTTGTAAATGCCCCAGTTTTTTTAAAAAGACTGTATTGCCTTAAATTCCAAAATAATGTTTTGAAATGATTAAAGGCAAAATAAAGGATTCCTAAAACCGCTAGGCCCATCAAAGCGGAAAAAGCTGCACCGCCGGCAGTCAATGCCTTAAAAACATGGCTGTAGGTAGCAACAGGAAAGCCGGGATGCTTAAGCATAAACATTGGATACATAAAAAAGGCAACAACCATTCCACCATTTCCCAGGGCAGCCAAAAAGTATAGGGGATTGTATTCAGTTCCCATTTTTTTTGTCATAAAAATCACTTCCCAAACTATAGAGTATACCCCAGGGGGTATCTATAAATGATTATAGTCATAATAATAGGCAGTGTCAAGAGATTATTTAATAATAATGCTATTTAACAATGCCAAAATCCAGTCAATATTAGATTTTATCTTGGGAAATCAAGCTTTTACTAGCATTGATATACCTAGGGAGGTATGGGTGGGGATGTCTCTTGTTCCGGGGGTTAGTTAATAATTTCTTTAACTCGACCAACAGTGCCATCCTCCAACCGAACCTTTATACCATGTGGGTGAGAGGCACTGCCGGTAAGAATATCCTTCACTGTTCCTTCTGTTAATTGGCCACTTTTTTGATGTGGTTTCTGAACGATTTTCACTTTTTTACCGATGCTGATATTGTTGCGAGTTTTCCCATCCATGTATATTCTCCTTTTGAATTTTGATTATTGAAAACATAGTCCTGTCAGTCAGCCTTTATTTCTTTATTTTACTCGACAAGGCTCTGGCAGACTCCAGAACCCTGTATATTTCCTCGTTCAACTGGTTTATTCTTTCCCTGGACAGGGTATTTTGTCCTAGCTCCTCTTCTAATTCTTTGGATAGGGACATGGTTTTTGACGCACCGATATTTCCTGAAGAGCTTTTAAGGGCATGGATAGTACAGGATAGGACCTCGTGGGAGTCATTCTCAAAAGCATTGTTGATTTTTTCAGGCAAATTAAGATTATTCTGATAGAATTTTTCAACAATATCCAGATACAGAGGGATATCTCCATCAAAAAATTCCAGTCCTTCAATAATGTCAATGCCGGGAAGCATTTCCGGAAGCCCTGATAGTGAGTTGCTATTTTCAGCAAGTCCGCGAATAATTACTTTGTCCGGAATCCAATGGGAAATAATCCCCAGCAGACTATCGGGTTTAAAGGGCTTTGCCAGATAATCATTTATTTCCAGTCCCATACATTTGTTTTGATCTTCATTGGATGCATTAGCAGTAAAGGCAATTATAGGCAGCTGTGTGTAGTCAAATTTCTCACGAATAGCCCGGGATGCCTGATATCCATCCATCTCAGGCATCTGCAAATCCATCAGAATCAGGTCGAAATGCCTATTGTTGATTTTTTCCATGGCTTCAATACCATTCTGTGCTGTTTCAACAATTGCCCCGGCTTTTTCCAGGATCTCCCGGCTGATTTCCCGATTTATCTTAAGATCATCAACCACCAAAATTCGGGCCTTTTCCATTTCAGTAGGCTCCCTTTTTTATTTATCAGACTGCTTTTTGTTGTGCCAGTCAGCATTGCGGATAATGTTTCCCCAGCTGTGTTTTTTCCCCAGCAGAGAGCCAAATAAGCCCTCAAGCCGCCAAAAACTCACTAATTGACGGTAACCGAAATTTTCAAAAATAGAGGCATAGAATAATCGTCTCACTTGCTTAGGGGTTGTATACAGATGAAATGAAAGCTCCTCCAACAGTAGCGAGGTGACTGAAATGAGCATTCCTAAGCCAATTGACAAAAGGAAAAACATTAAAAATACTGTGATTGAGACAAAGCCCAGCAAAAAACCTACAATAACAAAAAGATAGCCTAAAATCTCGATTACCGGTCCCATTAGTTCGAATATCAACATAACAGGGAAGGCAATCCAGCCAACAATTCCTCCTTTGGGATGAAAAAGCAAGGATATATTTATAACCAGGCTTTCAAAAAGACCTTTTTGCCAACGAACTCTTTGACTTCTCAAGCTTTTTAAGTCCTCCGGAACCTCTGTCCAGCAAATAGGGTCAGGCACAAAGGTAATCCGGTAAGGAACCCGCTTTTCTCTTAATGCCAGATGAAGCCTCACCACCAGCTCCATATCTTCTCCAAGAGTATTTTTTTTATAGCCTCCCGCATCTAAAACAACTTGCTTGTTGAAGAGCCCAAAAGCACCTGAAATCACTAGCATAGCATTCATCGGAGTCCACCCCAGCCTGCCAAAGAGAAAGGCCCGCAGATATTCAACTATTTGCATTTTTGCCAGCATGCTTTTTGGCAGATCAGCTTTTAAAAGCATGCCATCCTTGACAGTGCTCCCGTTAATGATGCGGATTGTTCCTCCTGCAGCCACAGTCAGAGGGTCATTTATAAAGGGCTGGACAATTCGAGTCAGACTATCCCTCTGGAGAATTGAATCTGCATCTATCGAGCAAAACAGAGGATATCGGGAGGCATTTATCCCGGCATTTAATGCATCTGCTTTCCCACCATTTTCCTTGTCAATCACATGAAGGTTTGGAAATTGCTCCGATTGATAAAATCCCCTGAGATTTTCTACAGGGATGCGAACCGGATAAGCTTGGGGCAAGGGCTTCAGATCAAAGGCTGAGGTAAGTACAGCCAGGGTATTGTCGGTAGAGCCGTCATTGATTATTATTACCTCATATTCTGAATATATCAGTTGCATTAGAGAGCGAATATTGGCTTCAATGGTGGCAGCTTCATTGTAAGCAGGAACCAGCAAGCTTATAGGAGGCAAAAATTCTGAAAAGGAATCCAATAAATAGTCCAAACGATGAGCACCCATATGCTTGACAATGGAAAAAATAGAAATAAAGTTCAAAGTAAGATAAAGCAAACCCAAACAAAGCATATAAGCAAGAAAAAACCATTGGAAAAAATCGATGACCATTAAAATCATAAAACATCACCCCGTTTTTTTTCAGCCATTACCTGCTCTAAAATATCCTTTGCAAATTGGTCATCTAGACTGGAGATAATATTATCCGTTTGCGACCGAGTTATTAAAGGCATATTTATGATTGCCTGAGCAGAGCGATAGCGAACCCACCAGTTTTGGTCATGAAGCTTTGCTACAAAATCGTCTAGTGAATTTATATCTGCCAGATCACCCAAGGTGTTTACAGCCTGGACTCGGACAATCCAGCTCTCATGTTGAAGATAGGGTCTCACTTTGCTTATCCATGATTTATCTGCAAAGCTCTTGATTTCTTTTAAGCAGGCACTGATTATTTCGATATCACTACTTTGTCTAAGGATCTCAGCCACAGCTTCGCTGGCGGCGGCAGTGTCAGCAAAGGGTAAAAAACCGATCATTCTTGGCAAGTCATTCTTGGCAACAGTCTTAATTGTGTTGATAAGGGGAAGGGTAACATTTTTCCTTCCCAGTTTTGCCAAAATAGCTGCTGTACTTGACTTGGACCACTGGGGCCGTTGAGGTATAAGTGGTATTAAACAGTCGGCAGCGCTTTTAGGATCGATTTTTGCCAGAGAAAGGGCTGCCACTT
>JAAXTT010000212.1 GCA_013336365.1 Peptococcaceae bacterium | reverse complement strand
ATCGGGAAGAAACTGTTTTTCTGGTGATTGATATTCAGGAAAGACTGGTTCCTGCCATGAGGGAGGGACAGGAGGTCATTGACAGAACCAATATTTTATTGGAAACAGCCAGAACCTTGACAATTCCTGTTCTGGCAACTGAGCAGTACCCCAGGGGGCTGGGCACAACTATTGCTGATATTTTACTGGGCCCGGAAATACACCCTTATGAAAAGCTGACCTTTACAGGCTGCACCCAAGAAGTAATAATGGCTCTTGAAAATATCGGGCGAAAAAAGGTTATAGTTGCAGGGATGGAGACTCACGTCTGTGTTTTTCAGACGGTAAGAGATCTTTTGTCACTGGGTTATCAGGTTTTTGTGGTCCGGGACGCAGTTTGCTCTAGAAGCAGGGAAAATTATCTGAATGGGTTAGCCCTTATGAAAGATATGGGAGCAGTAATAACCAATAGTGAAACAGTGGTTTTTGACCTGATGAAAGAGGCGGGAACTGCTGAATTCAAGATATTGTCAAAGCTTATCAAATAGTTGACAATATAGGGCTAAATAGAGTAAAATTAATACTGTGTGTGATATTAAATTCTTTAGTGGGTAGATTTTAGACTTTTGCTCAGGATTTAGAATCTGTTTGCAATTATTCTTAAACATCGGTTTAAGGTAATCCATCACCTGAACCGGTGTTTTTTGTTTTTAATATTAGACACAGGAATTATGTATTAGCAGATTAATACATAAAAATTTTGATATAGGAGATTAGTAAATTTATGAAAACCTTTAATGAGTTCGGATTGTCCGAACCGGTATTAAGCTCTATTAACAATATGGGCTTTGAGGAAGCAACACCCATTCAGGAGAAGGCAATTCCCTTGTGCTTGGAGGGCAAGGACCTTATTGGTCAGGCCCATACAGGTACCGGTAAGACAGTGGCCTTTGGTATTCCCCTGGTGGAAATTCTGGATGTTGATGAGGAGCAGATCCAAGGTCTGATTATGACTCCTACCAGAGAGCTGGCAGTTCAGGTAGCCGAGGAATTGAACAAAATCGGCCAGTACAAAAAAATAAGAGCCCTGCCTATATATGGAGGACAGGACATTGGTCTGCAGATCCGTGCCTTGAAAAAGAGGCCCCAGGTAATTGTGGGAACCCCGGGTCGTTTGATGGACCATATGAGAAGGCGAACCATCAGACTGGGTGATATTAAAATTGTGGTTTTGGATGAAGCTGATGAAATGTTGAATATGGGCTTTATTGAGGATATTCAGAGCATTCTTCAGGGTACTCCCGAGGAGAGACAGACCCTGCTTTTTTCAGCAACAATGCCTGCGCCGATTCAGGCTCTTTCCAGGCAGTTTATGAAGAGTCCTGTGATTATCAGAACTGAGTCCAGAGATGTTGTGGTTCCTCAGATTGAGCAGAGCTATCTTGAGGTTGAGGAAAAGCATAAATTTGAAAATTTTTGCCGCCTGCTGGACATTCATGCCCCGGAACGAAGTATTGTTTTTGGCAGAACCAAGCGCAGAGTGGATGAGCTTTTTGAGGCTTTGAACAAGAGAGGCTATTCCGCTGAAGGACTTCACGGGGATTTGACCCAGTCCAAAAGAGATATGGTGGTAAGGCAGTTTAAAGAGGGTACTATTGAGATTCTGGTGGCAACTGATGTGGCAGCCCGGGGTCTGGATATAACAGGAGTTACTCATGTTTACAATTTTGACATTCCTCAGGATCCGGAAAGCTATGTTCACCGGATCGGACGTACCGGCAGAGCAGGTGCGGCAGGAATGGCAGTAACCCTGGTTACTCCGAGAGAAATAAGGCACTTGAAAATTATTGAAAGCACAGTAAAAAGCAGAATAAACCGTTTGCCTGCACCGACCTTTAAGGAAGCCTTTAAGGGACAGCAGAGGCTGGCAGCGGAAAGAATTCAGACAATAATTGAAAAGAACGAATTTGATAAGTATCGGGGAATGGCTGAAAAGCTTTTGGAGGAGACAGATTCAGTCTCTTTGATTGCAGCGGCCCTTCAGCTTTTAACCAGGGAGCCCAGTGATGTGCCAGTCAATTTGACTGAGGAGCAGCCGGTGAGAAGCAAGCTGAGCAGTCAGGCAGCCTTTGAAAAAAGGGGCTATCAAAAGACAAGAAGCAGTAAAAAAGCCTATGACCGTGGAAGCAATTTCAGGCGTGGCAAGTTTGGTTCAGGTTCCT
>JAAXTT010000020.1 GCA_013336365.1 Peptococcaceae bacterium | reverse complement strand
TGTTGTCACTGCCCATTTCCTCCACTGCGGCTCTCATAGCATCCACAACTGCAACAGGCAATGCTCTGGTAACATCACCAATTCCCAAACGTATTATGTCCGCTTGGGGATTTTCCTCTTTGTATTCATTAACCCTGCGGGCTATCTCTGAGAAAAGATAGCTACCCTGCAGTCTAAGATAATTTTCATTAATAAACGCCACGACAATCTCTCCTTTTTGTCTGAAAATCAATCACAAAATTATACCTGCATATCCTTAAATAAATTAGCCATTTCAATTGCTGTTACTGCTGCATCCCATCCTTTATTTCCTGCCTTGGTTCCTGCTCGCTCAATTGCCTGCTCTATACTGTCTGCAGTAATCACACCAAATATTGTCGGAATTCCGGAATCAAGACCAACCTTAGCTATGCCCTTGGTCACCTCAGAGGAAACATAATCAAAATGCGGTGTAGCACCTCTGATCACTGCTCCAAGACAAATAACAGCGTCAAACCTCTTCATTGTCGCCATACGACGAGCCACCAAAGGTACCTCAAAGGCTCCGGGCACCCATGCAACCTCTACATCTTCCTCTTCTACCCCATGACGCTTAAGTGCATCCATAGCCCCGGTATAAAGCTTGTTAGTAATAAACTCATTAAATCTACCAACCACTAAACCGAACTTTAATCCCTGTCCCAGTAAATGTCCTTCATAAATTTTTGCCACGTAGCCTTCCTCCTCGATAATTTTCAGATATTGTTTTTTATTATTTCAACAAATGTCCCAGCTTGCGTTTTTTTGTTGCCAGATAAAAATGATTATCCTCCCCCGGAACTATTTCTACAGGAACTCTATCCACTACCTTCAATCCATGACCCTCTAATCCCGCGATTTTTCTCGGATTGTTAGTTATCAACCGAATTTTGCTCAGACCCAAATCCACTAAAATTTGTGCTCCAATGCCATAATCTCTCAAATCAGCCGGAAATCCTAGTGCTTCATTGGCTTCAACAGTATCCTTCCCCATATCCTGGAGTTTATAGGCCCTAATCTTATTTAACAGTCCAATGCCTCTTCCTTCCTGGCGCATGTAAAGCAAAACACCGGCTTCCTCCTGGCTAATCATTCTCATTGCCGATGCCAGCTGATCGCCGCAGTCACAACGTTGAGAACCAAAAACATCCCCTGTCAGACACTCTGAATGAACCCTGACCAAGGGAGCCTCTGTCTTAGCCAGGTCACCCTTAACCAAAGCTATATGACCCTTGCCATCCAACATGCTTTCATAGGCAACGGCTATAAAGTCACCGTATTTTGTAGGCAGGTTTGCAGAATCAATTCTAATGACAAGCTTTTCGGTAGTCCTGCGATAATGGATTAAATCAGCAATGCTTCCTATTTTAAGCTGATGCTTTTTGCTAAACTCAATCAACTCAGGAATTCTTGCCATACTTCCATCTTCCCTGATTATCTCACATATTACTCCTGCAGGATACATTTCAGCAGCCTTCATTAGGTCAACGGTAGCCTCAGTGTGGCCAGCCCGGCGTAGAACTCCCCCTTCTTTTGCTCGAAGAGGAAAAATATGTCCGGGACGTCTCAAATCCCCAGGTCCAGTTTTTTCATCAAGAATTGCCTTTATTGTTGTTGCTCTCTCCTGAGCAGATATACCTGTTGTGCATTCTTTTGAGTCTACAGAAATGCTGAAGGCAGTTTCATGAGGGTCGGTATTATTATTTACCATAGCCGGAAGTTCCAATTTATCTAATCGTTTTCCCTGCATTGGCAAACAAACAAGACCCCTGGCAAAGGTAATCATAAAATTAATTGCCTCCGGAGTTACCTTTTCAGCTGCCATCACTAGGTCACCTTCATTTTCCCTATCCTCATCATCAACAATTATTACGATTTTGCCCTCTTTTAAATCCGTTAAAATCTCTTCAATGCTATTAAATTTAAAATCATCCATAATTATAGATACTTCCTCCCTGCAAATTATTAATCTTGACTTGAAAAAATATGTTAAAAATAGCCCATGGCAGCTAGTTTTTCCTTAGTTAAACCAGAATTAATTTGTTGCTCTGTTGTTTTATTTAATCCTTTGAAATCAAGCAGTCTTTCAATATGCTTAGCTACTATATCACCTTCAAGATTTACCTGATCACCGATTTTAACGTAGCCTAGGTTAGTCATATATGAAGTGTGAGGTATCATGGAGATAGTGAAAAAATCAGTATTATAATCTGTTACAGTTAGGCTTACGCCATTTATTGCAATAGAACCTCGCTTTATAATATATCTCATTAAATCTGCCGGTGCTTTTATAGTTACCAAAATTGCTATATCATTTTTCTCCAACCTTGTAACTCTTCCCAGACAATCTACATGACCTGCTACCAAATGACCACCTAAACGATCAATTAGTCTTAATGCTCTTTCCAAATTGACTTTGTCCCCATTTTTTACAAGATTTAAATTGGTTTTAGCCAAAGTCTGTGCCATAATGTCCGCTTCTATGAAATCGCTTCCGTATTTTACTATTGTCAAACAAACTCCATTTACAGCAATACTGTCTCCTACCTTAATATCCTGCAAAATTATTTTGGCAGATATCAGTATGCGTGCTGAGTCAGCACCATTAATTATCCCTCTTACTATGCCAACTTCTTCCACCAGACCGGAAAACATATTAATTACCTCATTTATTCATAATATATCCTTCAACCAAAATATCCTTACCCAGGCTGGAAAGCTTCATATTACTGATGGTGAAAGCCTCAGACAGATTCTTTACCCCTTTTCCTGCTAAAGGTCCCAAGGCCTTCTGTCCCCCTATAAGCATAGGTGCAATAAACCAATAAAGCTTATCTGCCAAGCCTGATTCCAAGACAGACGCATTCACATGGCCTCCTCCTTCTACAAGGATACTTGTAATGCCTCTTACTGCAAGTTTCTTCATTAAAATATCAATATCTACATGACCAAACCTATCTTGTGGAATAATCATAACCTCAGCACCGGCAAGCTTAAGCCTTTCAATTTTATTCTCAGGTGCCTTTTCAGTGGAAGCTATAATTGTTGGAGCTTCAGAGCCATTGTTGATAACCTTCCCCCTTATTGGAGTCCTACCATGGCTGTCCAAAATTATTCGGACCGGATCCCGTCCTCCCTTGAGCAGACGAGTAGTCAACATAGGATCATCTGCCAAAACCGTATTTATACCAACCATAATCCCATCATAACGATCTCTCAATATATGGCCAAATTCCCTGGCTGCATCTCCGGTGATCCATTTAGAATCTCCGGTATAGGTTGCAATTTTGCCATCAAGACTGACTGCAGCCTTCAAAGCGATAAACGGGTAACCCGAGGATATATATTTAATAAAGACCTCATTTAGAATCAACGCTTCCTTCAGCATTATTCCGCAGGTTACGTCTATTCCCGACTGCTGTAATCTAGCCAGCCCTTTTCCTGAAACCAAAGGATTTGGATCCTCCATTGCCGCCACCACTCTTTTTATCCCTGATTTAATAATTAAATCAACACAAGGTGGCGTCAGTCCATGATGGCAACAGGGCTCAAGAGTAACATATAAGGTAGCCCCCTTTGCCCTATCTCCGGCCTGTCCCAATGCATAAACCTCTGCATGAGCTTCTCCCGCCTTTTGGTGATATCCCTGACCGATAATTAAATTGTCAGCACTGACCACCAGGGAACCTACCATTGGGTTAGGACTTGTCCGACCCTGTCCTTTGGCAGCAAGAGCTAATGCTTTTTTCATAAACATCTTATCTTTATTCAAGCTAAAACCACCTTCTAAAACACAAAATACCCCGGACATATTTTCTCCAGGGTATAGCACAATAATCTGCACCGAAAAAAATGATGCGTTATTGTCCACCTTCTTCCATCCAGACTGTAAGAATCTGATAAAATCCGATTCTGTAACTGTCGGCTCCGGATTCTGACCGGATCAACCCCAATAGGCTCGCGGGCTTAGTCTGAACAACAGACCCTACCGCCGGTAAGGAATTTCACCCATCCCTGAAGGCTATATATTATTGTTTCTAAATGTGTGATACAAATTATAATTATTAACTGTCCAAGAGTCAAATAATTGTTGCAAAATAGCAATCAAAGCCACTTTATTCCAGCCTTATACATCCTATAATTATTCATTTACTTATAACAAAATTGTTCATATAATAATATTTAGAAAATTCAAAAATTATAGGGGGTAGATATAGCAAATGTCTTTTCAAACTAAGGGAACCGGTCTCATTCCTCCACATGTGAAGAATTTTATGAAATGGGCAGAGGATGCTCCGGAGGAATTTTGGGAGGATGCTGCCAATAAAGCGGCAGATGAAATACACTGGTTCAAAAAATGGGACAAGGTTTTTACCTGGAACTATCCTGATTTTCAGTGGTATTCAGGAGGACTGACAAATATATGTTATAACTGTGTTGATTATAATGTAATCAACGGCAGAGCAGGAAGAGCTGCCTTAGTGGCCGAATCCGGGGAAACCGGTGAAATAAATACTGTTACATATGCTCAATTACTGGAATTGGTAAAAAAATACGCTGCTGCCCTTAGGGGCATGGGTGTAAAAAAAGGCGACCGGGTGGCAATATATATGCCCACCAGTATTGAATCGGTTACTGCGATGCTGGCATGTGCCAGAATAGGAGCAATCCATGTTGTAATTTTTGCCGGCTTTTCTTCCAATGCAGTAGCAGACAGAATAAATATTACCGGAATCAAATATATTTTGACCCAAGACAAGGGCTTTAGAAGGGGAAAACCTGTAGAGCTCAAGGAGATTGTTGATGCCGGAATAAATTTGGTCCCTGGGGAACAAATAGCCAAGGTTGCCGTACTGATAACTGATTCTCAAAGTTCTGTCCCCATGAAGACGGGCAGAGATATATCTTGGGACGATTTTTTAAAGGGTGGAATAGGGCATAGTAATAATTATGAACTTATGGAATCAAATGAACCTCTTTTTTTGCTCCCCACCTCCGGCACCACAGCAAAGCCCAAGGTTACTGTGCAAAAACATGGTGGCTATCAGATATATGTATATTCAATGGCCAAATGGATTTATGGACTTAAAGACACAGATGTCTGGTTCTGCACCTCTGATATTGGTTGGATAGTCGGACACAGCTACAATGTATACGGTCCTTTGCTTGTTGGTTGCACCTCTGTTTTATATGAAGGAACACCTGATTACCCACGTAAGGATATGTGGTGGGATGTAGCCTCAAGAAATAAGGCAACAGTACTTTGGCTGTCGCCAACCGGGGTCAGGGGATTAATGCGCCTAGGATATGAGCATACTGAAAAACATGATCTTAATTCAGTGACCAGAATTTTCTGTGCCGGGGAGGTATTAAATCCTCCTGCTTGGGAATGGCTACAGCAGGATGTGTTTAAAAACCGTATTCCGGTAATTGACCATATGTGGCAAACCGAAACTTCAGGTCCGATTTTTGCCAACCCATATGGTTTAGGAATAATTCCAATAAAGCCAGGGTCTGCACACATACCTGTGCCCGGAATAATTGCCCAGGTCGTCGATGAAAAAGATGGACGACCTCTGGCCCCCGGAGAAAAGGGAGTTGTTATCATAAAGCGACCCTTTCCCGGTCTGGTGTCGACTCTTTGGGAGGATCCTGAAGAATATCGGCATAGCTACTGGGAAAGACTTCCCTCTACCAAGGGATATTATTACTGTGGTGATGCAGCATCAATGGATGAAGACGGCTACATCTGGTTTGCAGGTCGCTCTGACGAGGTAATTAAAATTGCCTCACACAGAATAGGCACTGTTGAGGTTGAAAGCTCCTTAATTTCTCATCCTGCAGTAGTTGAGGCTGGAGTTTCAGGGGTTCCTGATGATCTGCGAGGAGAGGTTGCCTGTGCCTTTGTGGTTTTAAAAACAGGTTATGAACCAACTGAGGAATTAAGAAAAGAGTTGATTGCTCATGTTAGAAATACCATGGGCGCTATAGTAGTAATGAGGGATCTTCAATTTGTATCAGGACTTCCTAAAACCAGAAGTGGAAAAATAATGCGCAGAGTAATGAAAACCCTTTGGCTTGAAAATGATTTAGGAGATCTTTCAACCATTGAGGAAGAAGCATCTATTGGTGAAATAAGAGACGCTATCAAAAAAATGAGGTAGAATTAAGACCAATAAAAAGCATATGTAAAATGTATTAATTATAAAAGGGAGATTGATATTTTTCATATCAATCTCCTTTTTATAGCTTTAATCAAGTCCAACTTTAAATTTTTAGCCCGGGTCCACTAAAAGATGGAGCTCTTTTTCCATATCGGGATGAACAACCATAGTCAACAAATCCCCTGATTTTATTACTACATCAGCATTGGGAGAAAGTATTTCCTCTCCATCCCTGTAAATCGCCAAAACAGTTGCGCCTGTTTTTCCTCTGAATTCAGCTTCAATTAAGGACTTCCCAATTAATAGGGAATTAGACCTAACCTTAATTTCCTCAATTTTTTGAAATCTCCCTGCTATTTTGAAGGTGTAGTCCAGTAAATCATCCATCAGCTTTTCAATTTCAGAATCCAGCTTCTCTCTCTCTCTAAGCAGTTCATGTAAATTCTCCTGTAAATCACGCAGAACCTGCCTTTGTCCACTTTGAGCCAGGAAAGACTCAGCAGCCCTCTTTGACTTAACAACTACTCCAACACCGGGAGTTACATTAACAATTCCTGCCTCCTGAAGTAGCATAAGTGCCCGTCTTATAGTCTCAGGTGATACATTATATTTTCCTGCCAAGGATGATCTGCCAAAAATCTTCTGACCTTCCCAGTATTCCTCTCTTACTATTCTAGCTGAAATATCAATTGCAATATTATAATATCGAGCCATTATGTGTGTTTTTATGGTTTCCATTTCTGTCTGCTCCTGTTTGTAAGAAATCAACGAACGTCTATAATTGTTATTCCCTTTGCCTTTATTCTTCCCACCAATTCACTCGAGTCAGTAACACTTACCCTAAGCATTATTTGAATTCTTTGATCTGCCTTATCATTTAAGGCCACACCAATCAGATTAATCCCCAGTCCTCTAACCTCATCTACAATATCTGCCAATAGACCAACCTTGTCATCTGCTTCCACAACTATTCGACAGCCAGGTCTTCTGAATCCAAATATTTGGATTAGCTGATCAAAAATATCTGACTCGGTTATTATGCCAATAAGCTGGTTATTTTCCATTACCAGCAAAGAATCAAGCTTGTTGTCTCTCATAACCAAGGCGGCTTCTTCCACACTTAAGCCAGGCTCTACTGTAATCGGCTTTCTATTCATGCAGTCCTTAACAACCATCTTGGAAAGAAGGTAGTTAATCTCATACACACTTAAGGTAGAGGCCGGTGAGGGGCTGACAGTCATTAAATCATATCTTGAAACCAAACCAACCAGTTTATTGTTGTCTACTACCGGCAACTGTCTTATCTTATGCTTTTTCAAGATGTTTATTGCTTCTAAAATCGGAGTGGAAGAATTTATCGTAATTGGATTTGTTGTCATGCTATCCTTGACAAACATCGCTATTCCCCCCTATTAATGAGAAAATATTTAGATTATTTCATCCAAATTCAAAAGAAGCCATAAGTTTTCACCTTTTTTCACAACTCCCTTGAGATAGCCTACATCCTCTCCAGCCACTGAAGGAGGCTCAATCTCTTCCCCACTCAGCTTTCCGACCTCATGAACATTGTCAACAATCATTCCAACCTGTTGTCCGTTATGCTCTACAACAATTACCCTTGTATCATCATCATATTCTGTAACAGGCAGATTAAGTCTTTTATTTAAATTAATGACCGGGACAATCCTGCCCCTGAGATTAATTATACCCTCAATATAATGACTTGTATTAGGAACCCGAGTAATACTTGTCATGCGAATAATTTCCTGGGTTTCCTGAATGGGTAAGGCATAATGCTGACTGTTAAGCTCAAATATTACCAGCTGTTCTTCATTATTCATACATAAACCCCCTTATTATATTCTAGGGATAAAAACACTATTTTACTTAAGTTTTACAAAAACAAAGAAAAATCCTTCTTGTTAAAAATTATATTATTTTATTGCTGACTCAGCAGCTCTTCTAATCTGCTTCACAGCCAAGGCAGGATCCGAGGAATTAAAAACTGCAGAGCCTGCAACCAGGACTGTTGCACCGGCAGCAGCAACCAAGGGTGCTGTTATAATTGTAATCCCTCCATCCACCTGTATTTCAGCATTGGATGAAGCACTATTGATAATCTGTTTGATTCGCTTTATTTTTGGCAAGGATTCCATAATAAAATCCTGACCACCAAATCCCGGGTTTACAGACATTACCAATACCAAATCAATCATTGGCATAATATACTCCAAGCACTCAGGTGAAGTGTGGGGGTTAAGAGACACCCCTGCCTTAATCCCTTTATTTTTTATAAGCTGCAAGGTTCTGTGCAAATGTCTGCTCGATTCAGCATGGACAGTTATTATATCAGCACCGGCAGCTATAAACTCAGCTATGTAAATGTCCGGGTTCTCAATCATCAAATGGACGTCAAAAATCATTTCCGACTTTTTTCTTAGGGCAGATACCAATCCCGGACCAAAGGAGATATTAGGAACAAAATGTCCATCCATTATATCCAAATGCAGATATTCTGCACCTGCGTCCTCAACCAATTTCACCTGCTCACCAAGGCGGGTAAAATCTGCTGATAATATGGATGGGGCAACTTTTATCATAAAAAATTCCTCTCTTTTTCAATAATTTCAGCCAATATTTCCAAATATCTTTCATATCGGCCTTTATCTATGTGACCCTGGGACAAAGCATCCTTAACCGCACAGTGAGGCTCGGTATTATGGAGGCAGCCTCTATACTTACACCCATCAGAGTATTTTTCTATTTCAGGGAAATAATAAAAAAGCTCTTCTCTTTTTACTTCCGGAACAAATAAGGAAGAAAATCCGGGAGTATCTGCAACCAAACCACCGATATCCAAGGACAGAAGCTCTACATGTCTGGTTGTGTGCTTTCCTCTTTTGATTTTTAATCCTATTTCCCCGGTTTTTAAGGCCAGTCCTGGCTGTACTTTATTCAACAGACTGCTCTTGCCTACTCCTGAGGGACCTGCAAATACCGTAGTTCCTTCTTTAAGAACAGAAATTAAATCGTTAATTCCATCCCCGGTTTTAATACTTGTATTGATTACTTTATACCCAGCCGCAGAATAGGTGTTTATTATCCGACTCTCTTGTCCTTTTAGGAGATCTATTTTATTAAAACATATAACCGGCTGAATTCCCTGAGAGCCCACCTGAACAAGAAATCGATCCAATAAAGTAAGAGATGGTGCAGGATCTATTATGGCAAACACAATAACTGCCTGGTCAATATTCGCCAGCAATGGTCTGTTTAATAAATTTCTTCTGGGAATTACCTTTTCTATAACTCCCTTGTGTTCTCCTTCTGTGCTCAGCTCAACATGGTCTCCCACCATTACATCAACCTTGCGATGTCTGAAAATTCCTCGCAAAGTACATTCCCAAACCTCTTTTCCCGATTTAACATAAAAGAAACCACCGTATGCCTTAACAATTACGCCTCTTATCACAGGAACCTCACTTAATATAATATTTCTTCCTTTATCTGCTTATCATCAATGTATACCCGGATAGTTGCCTTGCCACTATAGGTAATATTTTGTTTAACCTTATCCCCCGGGTTATGAGTGCTAACATAGGCATCCCTGTTACCCCTGGCATCAGAGACAGATATTCTCACTTGATGATTTTTACCATCATTAGGAACACTTACTGTTACATTCACTTCTCTGGAAGCAGGGCCCGGTCCATTACTGAGTACAACCTTCACAGCCACCTTATCTGTCAATACTTCATTGGGGGCTGGATATTGAGAAATAACCTGTCCGCTGAAATAATCATTACTAGACTGATATACGATACTCTGATCAAGCTCCATACCATTTTCTACCAACCTGCTTTTTGCCTGGTCTAAGGTTAACCCGGTCAAATCAGGAACCTTGACTGATACCTCGGGACCACTGGAAACTGTGAGTACTATCTTTGTCTTTTTTGGAGATCTGGAAAAAGCATCAGGCAGTTGGCTTACAACATATCCCTTTTCAATTTCCGTACTGGGTACTTCCTTAACCGGCTCCTCCAACTCATATCCGGCTTCAGTCAATTTTTCCTTGGCCTCATCCAAGCTTAGCTTGACCAAATTGGGCACCGTGCCCAAATCAGCCCCCTTGCTCACTGTCAATTCAATGACCCTGTTTATTTTTATCGGTGGCCCTTCAGGACTTGGGTCTTGCTCGATGACAATACCCTCTGCTACAGATTGATGATATTTTTCTACTATCTCACTTTCTAATCCAAGGGCTGCTAAGATTTCTTGAGCCTCTTTATAGTTTTTCCCTATAACATTGGGAACTACTGTTTCTGGAACATTTAGAAAATTATAGTACCAATAAAATATACCGGCAATTATTAACACGGCAATACTGCCGATTATTGCCCAACCCGCCGGGGTAAGCCTTTTTGAAGAATAGGCTCTGGATGTTCTGGGTGTTATCTGATGATCATATCTTTGTTTTTGATATTGTCCATTCTTTAGAATATTTCCTTCCAGAGAATTGAGTGGAATAATTCTGGTGGTATCAGAATCATCATCTGATAAAGCATCTTCCAACTGCTTAGCCATATCCCCAATAGATCTGTATCTTTTTTCAGGATCCTTTTGAAGTGCCCTCAGAACAACATGTTCAACATCCTTGGAAATTGTGGGTTTTAACGTACCAGGAGGCTGAGGCTCCTCTTGAATATGCTTTAAGGCTATGGCTACCGCACTGTCCCCGGTAAAAGGAAGATTTCCTGTAAGCATCTCATAAAAAGATATGCCCAAGGAATATATATCCGATTTTGGCCCGGCAACCTCACCTCTCGCCTGTTCCGGAGATAAATAGTGGACTGATCCGATTATTGTATCCGAACCTGTCATAGTGGCAGTGCTGGCCTCCCTGGCTATTCCAAAATCAGTTAGCTTTGCCCGACCACTCCTGGTTATTAATATATTATGCGGCTTAACATCTCTGTGGACAATATTATTTTCATGGGCATGCTCCAACGCATCACAGATTTGGATAACAATTCTAGCCGCTCTTTCTTCCTGTATATAACCTTCTTTTTTTATTATGCTTCTTAAATCTTCTCCATCAACATACTCCATAACCAAATAATGCAAGTTATCTTCCATGCCAACATCATAAATGCTTACTATATTGGGATGAGAAAGGCTAGCCACCGATTGGGCTTCCCGCCTGAATCGGCGAACAAACTCTTCGTCAGAGGTATATTCTGACCTAAGAAGCTTTATAGTGACCCAACGATTTAGGATAATATCTTTACCTTTAAAAACTATCGCCATCCCGCCGCCACCGAGCTGCTCAACAATTTCATACCGATTACCCAGCAACCTCCCAATCATCTGTCCCCTCACCTCCTTAATATCATTCTTTTATAGAGTCAAGATATCTGCTGATAATTTTTCTCGCCACCGGTCCTGCAGCTGTGGAACCACCTCCGGCATTTTCCAATATAACCGCAATAGCTATCGATGGTTTGTCAGCAGGTGCAAATCCTATAAACCATGCATGAGTCTGACCTCCCGGGTTTTGTGCAGAGCCTGTCTTACCTGCTACCTGCACACCTGATAAAGCTGCTGTTGTCCCGGTTCCGGCATTGACTGTTTCCACCATTGCCCGGGACAATATCCTGGAGGTCTGTTCAGAAAATGGTGTATATAGTTTTTCTGGTAGCCTTTTTTTTATTATCAATCCATTTTGACTGATTACTTTTGATAATATTCCCGGTTTCATAACCACCCCACCATTTGCTACGGCTGATGCTACCAATGCCATCTGCATGGGGCTAGTCAATAATCGGCCCTGACCTATTGCTGATGACGCAATTTCCGCCATTGAAAGCGTGTTTGCCGGTATGGTTCCCGGATTGTATGCAACCTCTGCATCTATTACCGGGAATTTTTCAATCTTTACACCCTGCATATCGTATTCAATAAATCCAAAACCAAAGGAACCGGCAGAACTCTTTAATTTTTCTTCACCTATCTCTAAGCCTAGAGATGCAAAATATGTATTACATGAAACTGCCATGGCTCTGTTTAGATCAACCTTGCCATGAGCTGCAGATTCCTTAAGAATAAAACCATCAACCTCAATACTGCCTTTGCAATCATATATCCTGTCAATATATTTAGAATCCAGCTCCAATGCTCCTGCTTGGGTAATTATCTTAAAAATCGAGCCGGGAGGATAAATACCTCTGGCAGCTCTGTTTAGCAATGGTGCTGATTCTTTTTCCTGTTCTATCAGCTGATCATAGCCGGTCTTACCAGCACCGATAACAGTATCAATTAAATTAGGTTCAAAGGAGGGTGAACTTACCAGAGCAAGAATATCACCATTTTGGGGATTTAGGGCAACTACTGCTCCCCTTTTGCCTTTCAGAAGACCGGCTGCTTCACTCTGAAGTTCACTATCAACAGTAAGGATAACATCATAACCATATTGTTGTCGCCCTAAAAAACGGTCTAACATAGATTTTATCTTTCCTGCCTGATCAATCCCCAGTAAATATTGGTCAAATGTAGATTCAGCACCAGTGCGACCGTACCTCTGAGATACAAAGCCAATAAGATGTGCCCCATCCCTGCCTAAGGGGTAAACTCGTGTTTTTACTTCTCCTGACACCTGGTCCTGAGCTAAAATCCTGCCCTTTATGTCGTATATCGCACCTCTGATTACTGCGTCCTCTGCAGCTGCCAGTCGTCTGTTATGAGAATCTGTAGCAAGTTCCGGGCCTAATATAACATTAATATATCCTAAGTAAAGACTTATTATTGAGAAAAGCGCTATAAAAAAATATCCTAATTTTTTTAAGTTATCATTCATATCTGTGCCTCATGAGAAATGCTTAATAACATCCCTAAAATAATAAAATTTGCAACCAAAGAGCTTCCTCCGTAGCTGATAAAAGGCAATGTCACCCCAGTCAAGGGGAGAAGCTTTGTCACCCCTCCAATTATTATAAAGGACTGGAGACCCATTAGGGCAGTCAAGCCTGAAGCCAAAAGCTTTGAAAAATCATCTTTTGCCTGAATTGCAATCATCAATCCCCGATAAACAAAGAATAAATACAGCAGAATAATGCCTAAACCACCCATTAACCCCATTTCTTCAGTAATAGCAGAAAAAATGAAATCAGTATGAACAGCAGGAATGAATTTAGGGTAACCTGCACCCAAACCTGTTCCGGTTATTCCTCCGGAACCGATAGCAAACAGCGACTGGATTATCTGGTATGCCTGATTGTATTCCTGATCACCCAGTTCAATAAAATTATTCGGATTCAGCAGCCAAATATCAAATCTATCCTTAACATGATCGAATAAGGAATAGCTTACAGCACCACCTGCTACAAAAAGAGTCAGTCCGGAAAAAACATAAAGATATCTGGCTGTGGCAACATAGATCATTGCTAAAAAAGTGCCGAAATATATGAGGGCAGTGCCTAAATCCCGCTGCAAGACAAGGATAATCAAAGAAATACCCCACATGCCCAACAGAGGACCCCATTCCTTAATGCCCGGCATATTAAAACCCAGTAGCGTATTTGAGCCTTTAGTAAGTAATATTTTATTTTCAGAAAGGAATGATGCTAGAAACATCACTACCAATATTTTGACAAACTCTGAGGGCTGGACATTAAACATCTTAAAATCCAGCCAGCTCTTTGCTCCCCCCTGTTCAACTCCTAAAAACACAGGGATTATGAGCAAAATACCTCCCAGCACTCCGTAAATATACTTGTATTCCGAAAGCCACCTTAAATGGGAGAAAATCCTTGTTGTGCTGAAAAGAAAAAGCATCCCAATTATTAGCCAGACAAACTGCCTATAAGCATATTCAGGAAAAAGTCTGTAAAGAAAAATCAGACTGGTATATGAAAAAATGGCCACCACCGGCAACAGATACTGATCACCCTTGAAGCCAAGAAAATACCAAATTACCGCCAACATTATAAATGACGAAGCAGTTACCGAAGCACCGATAACAACCGTTCTCCAATCATCTTTTTGCCACATTATTAATGATATTGCCCCTGCAGCCAAAAATAAAGTAGCCACAAGCAAAAGCTTTATTTCCCTTTTTCTATCCATCATACTTAACCACTATCACAGAAATATTGTCATTGCCTCCGGCCTTGAGAGCCTCGTCAGCAAGATATTCAGCTATAGATTCAAATTCGTCGGCAGATATAACTATATTGTAAATACTCTTATCACTTACAAGGTTATATAACCCATCGGTGCATAATATCAAAATGTCTCCCAATTCTAAAGGAATTTCCTTTAGATCCACTGTTACAGACTCTTCTACCCCCAGTGCTCTGGTCAAAATGTTTCTCCGCGGATGTTTTTTTGCCTGTTCCGTAGTAATACCACCTGACCTTAGCATTTCCTGAACAAGAGAATGGTCTTCGGTAAGTGGAATAATATTATCTCCCCTCACCAAATAAGCTCTACTGTCACCCACATGAGCTAAAATAAGTTTATCTTTCCTAATCATAGCCGCAGTCAGGGTAGTTCCCATTCCTCTGTGTATTCCTTCCTGCATAGAGAAAGAATACACTCTTTCATTGGACTGCCTGACTGCCTGGGCAAGAATAGAGGCCGAGTCTAGATTACTCAAATCCTTTAGCTTTTCAACCAGAAAATCAATAGCCATCTTACTGGCTACTTCTCCGGCCATGTGCCCTCCCATTCCATCAGCAACCGCAAAAAATGACAGTTCCGGAAGAAGGCAAATAGAATCTTCATTCTGCTTTCTAACCAATCCTACTTCAGTTGCCTGGCTCCATCTCATATGCCCACCTCACAAATTGCAGGTTTACGCTACCTATTCTGATAATATCACCATCAGTTAATAATATTGGCTTATCTATTCTTACATTGTTTAGGAAAGTGCCATTTTTACTGCCATTATCCATTAATCGATATTGTCCGTCCTGCTCATAAACCCTGCAATGATCCAGGGAGGAAAAGGGATCGGTTAGTACTATGGAGTTGTGAGTTCCCCTACCAATTGAGATACTCTTTCCTGAATTGAGATAAAATACCGAGCCCTGAATTATCCCAGAATCATCAGATGACTGGACCAGTAATGCGGCATTATTATCTTCCTTGGAAAAATTGACATTTTCAGATGTCTTTTCAAGAATCTCATGCTGATACCGGCTTTCTCTTGAAGAAAACCCATGCAAATCTCGAAGCATTAATTTAATCAGCTGAAAAATAAAGAAATACAACAACAATAAAAATAGATAACGAAAAATAGATAAGATAAAGTCCAGCAAATTATAGCTCCACCTTGAAAGCACAAAGAGTTGCGCCTAATTTAATGGTATCTCCGAGAGAAAGTACTGTTGCCGACACCCTTTTGCCATTAATAAAAGTACCATTGCCACTGTTTAAATCATGTATGTACCAGCTACCCTTTTTATACTCCAATCTAGCATGCCTTCTGGATACACTCTCATCTAAAAGTACAATATCACAGGATTCCCTCCTGCCGATAACCAATGAATAATCTTCCAGCATAAAAATTTTCCCAGCCAAGGGACCGCCAACCACCTCAAGGGTGTATTTCAGCCTCGAGGTTATCACCGGAACGGGTGCAGTATCCTTCACCGGCTGGTAATTCATGGTTTCTTCAAACTCTGATTTATCTGCTTTTTCATTATTTATGCTTACTGCTGTATCTCCAAATTTACCAATTACATTTATCTGACCAGAGCCTAATTTGTCATCCACAGAAAATCTCACTTTTGGATGTGCCGCCAAGGTATAGCCTTTTTCTTCAGCCTTCTGCAGCAAATAATCCTGCAATTCCAAAGAAAACGCCTCTGTCAGATGCTCTATAGATTCCCAGTCCGCAGTACTCAGTGATACTAAATATTCATTGGGTACGTATACCAGATTAATACTTACTTTTCTATGGTCTCGCATTTCTCTGACCATTTTTTTGGCAATATCCAGTAAATGAATTTTTCCCCGGTTTTTCCCCTTGAAAAATCCTTCGATATATTTTTCAAGACCTCCCTCTAACCCAGAAAAAAAACTCAAAGGTCAACACCCCCGAAAACCCTTTTGTAGCATTTAATCAAATATATATTATTAACATCAACTTGTATAGGAAAACATCTGGCGTCTTCTAAGCTGTCCACAGGCAGCATCAATATCCCCACCTAATTCTCTCCTTACTGTAACCTCAATCCCGGTTTTTTCCAGATATTCCTTGAAGTCCTTGACTACTCCGGGGGAAGACCTTTGAAAATCCTTCTCTGACACTGGGTTATAAGGAATAATATTAACATGACAGATAAATCCTCTTAATAAACCGGCTAGTTTTTCTGCATCGACAATACTATCATTAACTCCTTTCAGCATTGCATACTCAAAGGTTACCCGCCTGCCTGTTTTTCTGCCGTAATATCTACAGGCATCCATAAGTATTGCCAGAGGGTATTTTTTATTTATGGGCATTAGGGTATTTCTGACTGAATCAGAAGAGCCATGAAGGGAAACAGCCAGGGTAATCGGGAAACCCAATTCAGCAAGTTCCCTTATTTTTGGCACAAGTCCGCAGGTGGATAGGGTTATATGTCGATAGCCGATATTGGAGCCATGTAGTTCTGATGGGTACCGGTGAGCCCTTAGACAATTATAAGAATACTGTTGATTTTTTAATTAATATAAATGCAGACTATGGCTACAATATCGGCTATCGACATATAACCCTATCC
>JAAXTT010000093.1 GCA_013336365.1 Peptococcaceae bacterium | reverse complement strand
TGAAACCGGTGTAGCACCTACAGAAACCAACAAAGTGCCAATTCCCATATTAATAATCATTATTTGAACAGTGTGGTCATTTCTGGCAATAGTTTTAACAAATACTACTATTCTTTTCAGAGCACCGGTGCTCTCCAGAAAGGTAATTTGGAAAATCGAGGTGGCAACCATTAAAGAAATTGGAAAGGAGGCAACTATTCCTGCCAAAGTGGAGGTAAGGCCTACTTTCAATGAAGTATCAAAAAATATAATTGCAATAGTCAAGGTCAACGCCCAGCCAAGAAAACCGCTTAAATCAGCTGACCATCTTCTGCCAATCAGAAAAAAAAGGACAGCGGCTATTGGCAGCAGTGTAAGCACAACATACATACTGTAACATCCTCCCATACTTCGTATTAATTTGAGTTATTTCTGAAAAAGATTACCTGGCAATTACTTTGATATTTTTTATTATGCCCCCTCCTTGTCTGTTTTAATTATTAATTCTGATATTTCCATTCTTACATCAGGCTGTTCCCTTTTTTGCAGCTCTTCATTAAGGCTTTCTTTCCTTCCGTATTTACCTACTGCAACAATGGTCATTATATCCAGATCCTCCGGAATATTAAATGCTTTGCGAGCCTCGGATATACTAAAGCCTCCCATAGCGTGAGCAACCAGCCCCAGCTTTTGGGCTTGAAGGGACAAATAACCCCAAGCTGTCCCTGCGTCAAACATATGCCAATAATTTTCCTTACTATTGCGGGAAAAAGTCTTTTTTGAGCCAATCAAAATAAGCACCGGTGCATTGTTTGCCCAAACCCGGTTAGATGGTGTCAGCACCCCTCTCATTTTATCAAGAGCGCCCTTGTCCTTGGCAACTATAAATCGCCAGGGCTGCTCATTGAAACAGGAAGGGGCATATCGTGCTGCCTCAAGCAGAGTCATAATTTCCTCATCTGAAACCTCAGTTCCTTCAATAGCTCTTGCCGACCATCTTTCCTTTATCTCCGGTAAAATATTATAGTCAAAAACTCTAGCCATCTCAGCACCTCCTGTAAAATACAGCTTATACCTTGTTAAAAAAATAAAAACACAGAATTAATTATACTATTAATCCTGTGTTTTTGCACCCTTAAAGATAGGGACAGAAGATAGAGCACCTATCAGTTGTTGATTTTTTTTAACAACCAGGCCATGTTTTTCCCCAAGGTCTGAAAGGTTTTTATCCCCTCCTGATCCTCATCAATATTTCCCAAAGCCAGATTCCAGTAATTGGCTCCCGGGATAATCATTTCGGAAATGCCAAAATAAAAATTAATTGCTGAATAAACAAAATTAGATCCTGCTCTTCTGGCAGCAACTACCGGCACACCTACCTTACCCTTAAGCAAAGAACGGGCGGCAAATCCACTGCGATCGATTAAGGCCTTGACCTCAGAGCTTACATTGCTGAAATATGTGGGTGAGCCAATAATAATACCATCAGCCTCGATTATTTTTTCAATGTAGGTATTCATCTCATCATCTGTGCGCACACAGCGATTATCTCCATTTTCCCGGCACTTCATACAGGCCAGACAGCCAAAAACCTTTTTTCCTCCCAGCTGGACAAATTCTGTTTCAATTCCTTCTTTTTCCAGTTCCCCAAAAACAATCCGGATGGATCTGGCTGTATTTCCCTCAGGCTTGGGACTGCCATTAAATGCTACAACCTTCATTGTAAATCACCTCATATTTATTTTTTGCTACTCAAAGACAGGTTGACTGGGCGACACTTCCTCTTCTGCTGATTTTGATTTTTCCTCTTCAATAAAACGGGCGTATTTCTCCTTTTCTTTCTGTCTGGATGCTTCTACCCTGTCCTTGCTCAGATAGAACACTAAGGGTATAATCAGCAAGGTAATAATCGAGCTTACCAGCAAGGCATCTCCTATACCCTGAGCCATTGCCTGTTTTTGCACCATTATTCCCAGATAGCCCTGGAAAACCAAATTACCTGTTCCGGGACCAAGGGTTGAAGCAGCAATTCCGCTGACCTGGTTATAAAAATCAATAGCTGCCGGTGAAGTAACCGTTACTCCATCAGATAGCCAAGCAGCATGATATGACTGTCTGTGCACCATTATATAGGTCATAAAGGCAATCCCCAAGGAAGAGGATATCTGCCTGGCAAGATTATTCAAGGCTGAAGCCCTTCCTACCAGTGGCCCGGGGATTGTATTCATTCCTGCTGTAGATAAGGGCATAAGACAAAGACTTAATCCGATTGCCCTACATACCAGAATCCATTTAATCCATTCAAAATCAGTCTCCAGGGTTAGCCGGCTCAAAATAAAGGTAAAAAACGCCGCAATTGATATCCCCGCAATACCTAAAGGAAGTGCCCCAATTTTATCAAAAAGTCTTCCGCTAACCGGCATCATCATCCCGGTGGCCAAGGCCATCGGCATTATCAATAAGCCTGTTTGAATAGGCGAAAGGTCTCTCAAAGTCTGACAGTACATAGGTATTAAAAAAATAGCTGAAAACATTGCTACTGATGACAGGCTTACTGCAAGAATGCTGGCAGTAAAGGTGGAATTAGAAAAAAGTCTAAGTTCCAGCATCGGATCAGGAATACTAAGCTCCCAAAGACAAAAGATGACTATTGAGAAACCCGATATAGCAAAAAGGGTAACAATGTACTGGGAGGTCCAGCCCTTATCCTGTCCCTGACTCAAGGCCAGCAATAAACAAACCAGGGCTATACTGGAAATAACTGTCCCAAGAAAATCGAATTTCAGATCTTTTTGAAATTCGGTTTCTTCAATAAACATATAGGAGAGCAATACGCTGATAATTCCGATAGGAATGTTAATTGTAAAAATCAAATGCCAGCTAAAATGGTCCACCAAATACCCCCCAAGGGTTGGTCCGATAGCCGGTGCCATGGTTGCAGAAATGCCCCAGACACCCATGGCCATTCCTATTTTTTGCCTGGGAATTATTCTATATATTATCGACATGCTGAGGGGAATCAGCATCCCACCGCCGATAGCCTGAACCACTCTGAAAATTATCAGGGAATTATTGCTCCAGGCTATCCCACAAAGGGCTGAGCCTATAGTGAAGGCAATGGTTGAATAAATATATATCCTTTTATAACCAAATCTATCCCCCAAATATCCCGTAATTGGAACTACAACTCCGGAGGTAAGAAGGTAGGCTGTCATAATCCACTGAATTTTGCTGGGGTTGACATTAAAAATAGCCATCAGTCTTGGCAGTGCTACATTAATAATACTGCCATCCAGAATAGCCATAAAAGCCCCCAACACCAGCACCATAAGGGCCGGCCATGGAAGGGGACGCTCAGTCATTGAACAACCTCCTACTTAATGTGAATTCTCACCTTGGCATTGGTGCCATGTATAAGCTGAAAGCCATAATAATCATCCAAAATAATTTTGACCGGAATTCTTTGAACCACCTTGGTAAAACTGGAAGAGCTGCTGCTACCCGGTAGCAATGAAAAGGTAGAAAGGGATGCCTCCCCTATCCTGTCCACTTTACCGTGAAAATACTGTCCGGGAATAGAATCAAGCCAGACATCTACTTCCTGTCCCAGTCTCAAGGAGGAGGAAATATTTTCCTCTATATTAGCTGTGATGTAAAGACTGTAAGGATCCATCATCATAAAGGCTGACTGACCGGGGGATAAAATTTCCCCCATGCTGGCTACTTTTTTTATAATTACCCCATCAATTGGTGCTCTTATTATGGAAAGCTCAGAATTCACTGCTGAAGACATCAGCTTATCGTCCTGTCTTGCCAAGGGCTGACCTGCCATAACCTTTTCATTTTCATCCACGTTTATATCAATAATTTTTCCTGTTACCAAAGGGCTTATCTTAATAACAGGACCATCAACCCTGGCATCCTCTGTCTTGATATAATAGGTATTGTTATACCAGTAATACAAAGTAATTGCCAAAAGGGTAACAGCCATTAAAATCAAAACTACAAAAATCTTTTTTTTATTTCCCAAAATATATCACCCTATACTTTTCATTTTATCTAATTGCCGCAGTCATTCCATCCTTAAGCTTAATATTACTGTAAATTACTAAATTCTGACCGTTCTTCAGACCATCCTTTACAACAGCCAGCTTTTCACCTATCTTTTCGATTCCCAGGGAAATTTTCCGTACCTTGCCCTCTTCATAAAGATAACCTACATATCCTTTACCTTCCTGATGAATGGCATTTTTTGAAACAATAAATCTATTTTCAGTACCAACATCTGTATATACTTTGGCAAACATCCCCGGCTTTACTTTTGCCCCGGCCTCTGACAATAAAACCCTGACCAAATAGCCCTTTGCCATAGGGTCAAGATCGTAGCCTATACTATCAATCTTCGCTTCCAACAGATTTTCCAAAGAATCGATTTTTACTGAAACCTTTTGGCCGATTTTTAAATCATTGATTTTTTTCTGGTCCACATGGGCAACAACTGTCAATCTGGACATATTATCAACTTTTAGGACAGCCTCATTGTTTTTACATATCTCTCCCGGATCGACATATCTTCCGGTAATTTCTCCATTTATCGGGGAGGTTATTATTCCATTGTTATAACTGCTATTGATTGACTCAAGGGCTCCCATTGCCTGAGCTAAGACCTGGGGAGCTGATTCCTCTGCCATTATTCTTGCCTGTTCCTGAGGGTGGGCATAACGGTTTTCAAAATCCGCTTTTGACAGCAAGCCCTGCTTATATAGCTGTTCCCCTCTCTGGTAGTTATCACTGGCATTTGCCAAATCTACTCTGGCTCTCTTTAAACCGGCTTGGGAATTATTGACCGCCGCCTGATATTGCTTCTGCTGGGCTACCAGCTCCGGCATATCCATTGTGATCAGCACCTGTCCGGCAACAACCTGACTGCCAATATCAACAAGTACCTGGGCTACCTTACCACCAACCTTTGGCGTTATATCAACAGAATCAAGGGCTTCAATTTGTCCACTAAAATAATCGTTTGATAAGGATATTTTGTTATCAACCTGCTCTACAGCAATCAATGCCTCGGCTTTATTGCCCGAACAGCCCTGAATTAAAAAAATCAGAAAAATGATAAGTACAGAATATGTAATTCTTAACTTCTTCATATCTTCCACCCACTATGCCTCAGAATTAGAATTTTTAATTTTCTCCAAAAGCTGCAGATATATCCTCTGCAAAAATGACAGGTCGTCATCAGAAAGATTGCTTAATAAATCATACATCATCTTCATTTTTATATGCCCTGCTTCAAGAAAAATCCTTCTCCCCTCCTGGGTAAGCTCAAGCCAAACCAGTCTGCGATCTGTGTCAGAGCGCAAACGAGAGACATAGCCTGTTTTTACCAGTCTGTCCGACATGGAAGTAATAGCACTCAAGGAGACCCCCAGATATTCTGCTACCTCTGATACTGTAGCCGGTCCGGACTCCAATCGCTTCATAGTAAAGTACTGTGGATGAGTAAGCTTCACCTCACAATCCTGCAAAACTTTTTTGGTCATATAAAGACCAACCTCTTGGAAGATTTCCTCCAGTTGTAAGAGGGTTTTTTCCTTGTCTTGATTATTAGGGGTATTCATAATTCCACCACCTATATATTTAAATAGATTAAGAATTTAATATGTTAAGTCTATGTCTGAATTAATTTCCTGTCAATTATTATCGATACTTTTTTGCCAAAAAATTGATAGGGATCTCTTCCCCTAATTGTTGGTCCAGATCTTTTTAGTCAAGGCAGGTTCAATATTTCTCTTCTTGGAGTAAAATCCCATATATCTTTAATCCCGGGGGCGTTTTTTATGTCAACATAAAAA
>JAAXTT010000211.1 GCA_013336365.1 Peptococcaceae bacterium | reverse complement strand
ACCCAAAGGCCAGAACATAACGAGGCTCATTATCCACCACACTGATTCTCTTGTTTTCAAGAGAATTAAACATGCCTGTCCTGTCAATAATTGCTGCTTTTCTCATCTGAGCTATCAAATCAATCAGTCCTGAGCCACAAATACCGATAGGTGGTGCGTTGCCCACAACAGACAGGGTAACATCCAAGGAATCAGGATTTATCTCCACCTTTTCGATGGCACCGGACATAGCTCTCATGCCAAAGGTAATGCCCCCTCCTTCAAAAGAGGGCCCTGCCGAACAGGCACAGGTAACCAGCCAATCCTTGTTGCCTAAAACCATTTCTCCGTTGGTCCCAATATCAATAAACAAAACCAGCTCATCCTTTTTGTGGATCTGGGTATAAAGCACACCGGACACTATATCCCCACCCACATAGCTTGCTACAGAAGGGGCCAGCAAAATGTAGCCCTCGGAATTTATTGAAATCCCCAAATCCTTTGCCTTGATAGGAGGAAAATTTGTTGCTGCGGGAATATAGGGCTCCAGCCGTAGATACTTGGGAGATATGCCCAAAAAGAGCTGGGTCATAGTAGTATTTCCCGCTGCCACCATAACAGAAACATCACTGCCGGTCAGGGAATTCTTCTTTAACATTTCCTTGATTAAAGCATTTACAGAGTTGATTACTACTGACTGGAGAGTCTTTAAGCCCTGGACCTCTTCATCAGTGTAGATAATCCTGCTGATAACGTCATCCCCGTACTGTGCCTGTTTATTGTAGGTACCGGCCTTGTCAACAATTTCTCCATTGCTTAAATCAATAAGATATACTGCCAGGGTTGTGGTTCCTATATCCAAAGCCAGACCATACGGGGGACTATCCTGATGCCCTCCTTCGATATTAACCATTTCCATCAGATCTCCCAAAACAAAAAGCGTAACGGTTGCCCTCCACTGATTATCTCTCAAAAGCTGACCGATATGGGAAATATTGGCCAAATTAAGCATAATATCACTGCAGTTGATATTTCTGAAATTTAGCTCCTTTTTTACCTCCCGAATAAGCATGCATAAATCACTGGTATTATCCTCTAGGGTTGGCTCACTGATGGTAATCCTTACTTTTTTTACAATAGGATTCAATTCGAAATCACCTAGGAGAGCATCGATTCCTATTTCTTCATCAACCAACACCTTGTGCTCTGACAAGCGAGAGGTTATAGGAACTGTCACCTCCAGGTCTGAGGCTATCAAAACCTCGCAAGCCAAAACCTTTTTGCCTTCTATTTCAACCTTGCAATTACCACAGGCTCCAACCCCGCCGCAATTGCTTTTGATCTGTATATCACATTTGCCGGCAGCCTCTAATATTGTGGTGCCCTCTGCTACCTGCACCTCTTTATTATCAGGCAGGAACAACACTTTGTATTCCATCCATCCATCACTCCTTACTAGAATCAGCTTATCAAAGCCTCTATAATAGAATAATATATAATTATATATTAAATCCGGGATTTTATATGGAGAGATTATGATTTTCTACACCTATATTCTGGAATGCGCAGATGGCAGTCTGTATACAGGCTGGACAAATAACCTGGAAAATCGGCTGACAGCCCACAACAATGGCAGGGGTGCCAAATATACTAAGGGGCGATCGCCGGTCAGACTGGTTTACTGGGAAAAAAGCGCCTGCCGCAACGGAGCTCAAAGCCGAGAAATGGCAATTAAAAAACTGAGCAGACAGGAAAAGAAAAAACTGGTCGAAGAATTTATTCCTTGATCTTTAGATGACAGATGTCAATGTAAGCAACCCGGTTTCTCCCCGATTCTTTAGCCTTATACAATGCCTGATCAGCACAATCAAGCAAGGCTTTGGCATCGAGAGACTCCACAGGAATAACCGATGCAACTCCCAAAGATATAGTCACTTTGTTGCTTACTTTTGAATTTATATGATCAATATTTTCCGCCTCTATCTCTGAACGAAGAGTTTCAGCAATTGACATAGCGCCGTTCAGATCAGTGTTGGGAAGGATTACCACAAACTCCTCACCCCCATAACGGGCAACCATGTCGGCAGGACGCCTCAAGGTCTTACTAAGGGTGGCTGCCACCTTTCTAAGGCATTCATCCCCTTCAATATGACCATAGGTATCATTGTAAATCTTAAAATGGTCAATGTCACACATTATTATGGAAATGCTACTTTGCTCTCGAACGGCTCGCTTCCACTCCTGAGGGAAATATTCA
>JAAXTT010000210.1 GCA_013336365.1 Peptococcaceae bacterium | reverse complement strand
GCAGTAAACAGAAATACCAAGTACTTTTTACTGCCTCATTACCTCTTTATTCTAATGTTCTTAGGTATTAAATATTCTATAGATACTTCAGCATATCCTCCCAGCTGTTGAAAATATCCACAGGATCATATCTCCACAGCTCCTCCGCCTCACATATTCCCCAGGATACTCCAAAGGACTTTACTCCCGAAGCATTTCCAGCTTCAATATCAAATATGCTGTCTCCCACATAATATGACTTAGACGCCTCAACCTTAATAAATTCCATAGCTTTAAGAATCGGATCCGGCAAAGGCTTGTGTTTTTCTAAATCCTCTGCGGCAATAACAATGTCCATGTAATCTTCAATAGCTGTATGTTTCAATGCCTTCATGGTACCCTCCCTACCCTTGGAGGTAACAACACCTGTCTTAATATTCCTTGTTTTAAGCCATTCAAGCATTCTTTCAGTGCCGGGAAAAAGGCGGATATATTTGTCATGCTCGGTGAAATAGGAACTCTGATATCTATTTGTAAATTCCTCAGCCAAATCAATGCCTGCAAAATTAACTGCAATTGTCCTCAGGGTTTTGCCAACCCATTTCATTACATCATCGTCCCCCCAGGGGATTCCCATATCCTTAAAAACAGTCCGGTATGTTTTTTTTATCAGTGGAAGAGAATCAACCAAAGTGCCGTCCAAATCAAAAAGTACTGCTGATGGACTGTTCTCTATTTTTCCATTCATTTGTCCAGCTCCCTTGAATATAATAAACCAGAATAATTCTATCATAAATATTTCTAAATAGCCTTAAGTAACTTTAGGGTTTCTGTTTATCTGATAAGATGATATATTATTGTGAACTAAAGTAAGGAGTGGTGGTTTTTTTATGTCAATCAGTAAAAAGGTCGAAGGCTTTCTGTCCTCTGCATCCTGGATAAGAAAAATGTTTGAAGAGGGCGAAAAGCTTCGTGCAATTCACGGACCAGACAAGGTTTTTGATTTCACTCTTGGCAACCCGGATGTTGAGCCTCCAAAAAAATTCCGGGAGGAATTAAAAAAGCTGGCCGACAATCCAATTACAGGAATGCATAGATATATGAGCAATGCCGGTTATTTGGAAACAAGAGAGGCAATCGCAAAAACTCTATCCCAAGAAACAAATTTGCCCTTCCAAGCCAAGCATATTGTTATGACAGTGGGAGCAGGAGGTGCTCTCAATGTTGTCTTAAAGTCCATCCTTGATCAGGATGATGAGGTTATTGTCCTTACACCTTTCTTTGTAGAATACACCTTTTATATCGACAACCATCAGGGAAAAACTGTCAAGGTACCTACCAAATCAGATTTCATGCCTGACCTTGATGCCCTTTCCCAGGCAATAAATTCACGAACTAAGGCTATTATAATCAACTCTCCAAACAACCCTACCGGTGTGGTTTACAGCAAGGATGTTCTGGACAAACTGGGGAAAATGCTTTCTGAAAAAGAAGTGGAACTAAATAAAGAAATATACCTTATTTCAGACGAACCTTATTCAAAACTGGTTTATGATATTGAACGGGTGCCCAGTGTTTTCCTTTCCTACCAAAACAGTGTTGTTGTCACCTCTCATAGTAAAGATTTAGCACTTCCGGGGGAAAGAATCGGATATATTGCTATAAATCCGCAAATAACACCCTTGGATCTGTTGATTGAAAGCCTTATATTCTGTAACCGAACCCTTGGTTTTGTCAACGCTCCTGCTTTGATGCAAAGACTAATCTGCAAGCTTCAGCAGGAAACTGTTGATATCGCTTTATACAAGGAAAAAAGAGATCTGTTGTTTAATCATCTTATCGATCTTGGCTTCGATGTAGTAAAACCTCAGGGTGCTTTTTATTTATTTCCCAAATCTCCTATTCCGGATGATATTGAGTTTGTCAAAATGGCCCAGGAACATAATATTCTTATAGTTCCGGGAACTGGCTTTGGACAGCCCGGCTATTTCCGCTTAACCTACTGCATTGACAAAAAAACCATTGAAAACTCCCTACCTGCATGGACAGCCCTCGCCAAAAGACTGGGGAGAAAATAGTCTCTCTGCTAATAGGAACACAGTAGATAACAAAGACGCCTCTGTTTTTCCAGAGGCGTCTTTTAAATTTAATTCCGGCAGCGACCTGCTCTCCCAGAGCTTAAGCTCTAGTACAATCGGCCCAGGAGGACTTAACTTCCGTGTTCGGGATGGGAACGGGTGTACCCCCTCCGGTATGGCCACCG
>JAAXTT010000092.1 GCA_013336365.1 Peptococcaceae bacterium | reverse complement strand
CTCCCAATTCTTTTATTAAGCAGGCCACAGCCGGCGTTGGCACGACTCCTGCGATAACCACGTCGATTCCAGCAGAGCAAATTCCCGCTATCAGTGCAGCCTCCAGCATATCTCCTGATATCCGGGTATCTCGGCCAATAACAATACTCCCGCCTTTTGTTTCCTTTGCAAGCACATAAGCACCACTGCGACCTATTTTTAATGCCAAATCAGGAGTTACCTCTTTATTGGCTATTCCTCGCACACCATCTGTTCCGAATAAAACACCCATAATTGTTCAACCCCCTAAAAAACGTCCGGTTCTAATCTAAAAACCACGATTAATTATATATTCCACTATTTTTGGTGTCAATTTAACTTATCTTACCATAGCAGGCATCAAGGCAATCCCTGACCAACATCCCCGGCGGCGGCCTTCTTGATAAAGACAGTTACCTCTACCATGGAGGCGCTGATATTAATTATATTGGGTGGGGAGAGAAGGTTAACTCTAATCTTGACATCTCTGCTGGCACCGGTTATATCTATCTTTTCTGTTTCCAGAATATTGTATCCCTGCAATTTCTGAGAAGTATCATAAATCTTAATATTTGAAGGAGTTACAAATACTCCTGTTATTTCGTAACCTGCTGCCGGAATACCAACCACTCTGGGTGATACCTCCAGTTCTTTGAAGGGAACAGGCTCAACAGAAACTGCAACCCTCACCGATGCAGGTAGGACACTCACACTTTTATGATCAGTTTCCACCTTAATATCCTGTTCCACTATCCCATCAGCAGCTTCGATATTGACCTTTGCCTCTATTTTATCAATTATATCCACTATACTGGCAGGACCCTTGATAATAACCTTTTCTGGAACAACAACCGGTTCAAGGGGAATATATCCTTTAGCAGGCTTGCCCTCAAAAACCACTGAAATAGCAACCTGTTTTTCCTTGATTTTCTCTAGAACTAAATATACCTTTTCAGGTGTAACCTTGCTCACCTCAAAGCCCACAGGAGCGTTGACTATTACCGGTAAATTATGCTCTCCTTCATTAAGATTTGATAAATCCAGGAAGGCCTCGAAATTATTGATATTCAAATTTTCCATATTTGTACCGGAGCCAACAACCTTTACACTTATATTGGCCGGAAGATTACTACTAACAGCCATATCCTCAGGAACACCCTTTTGTTGAAGATCAATGCTGATAATCTGACTATTACCCGTGCTTATATAACGCTGTTCTCCTGAAGCATAAACCCAAAGAAGCAAAGCCAAAAAAACCGAGAATATGCCTAACCCTATTTTATGCCAATTAAACCGGGCCAAGACCTCACCTCCACTGCCATAGTGCAGACACTCCATTTTTTTTGCTTTGCTTCCTACAGTCCAGCAAAGAGGTCAATTTTTGAGATAACATTTCAATATCAGCTATTTTTATTAGCATGCCTTCCTCAACCAGTGATATTGCTCCTGTTTCTTCTGAAACTATTAAAGCAACTGCATCTGAATCCTCTGTTATTCCTATACCGGCTCTGTGTCTTGTTCCTATAGCCTTGCTTAAATTTTGTCTTTGAGTCAATGGAAGCACACTGGCTGCAGACATTATTCGGTCTTCCCTGATAATGACAGCCCCATCATGTAAAGGAGTTCGGGGGACAAATATATTCATTAATAATTCGGCAGAAATAATACTTCCTATCTTAACTCCGGTATCAATAAATTCCTCAAGTCCGGTGGATCTTTCAAAGACTATAAGCGCACCCACCCGGTCTCTTGACATTGAATCCACTGCTTGAACAGTAGCGGCAACAAGATGGTCTCTGCTTACATACTCACCATTCCAAGGAGTACTGGAAAACAATCTGCCTCCCCCAAGCTTTTCCAGTGCCCTTCTAAGTTCGGGCTGAAAAACAATAGGTAAGGCTACTACCAATGCTGTAGTAGCCTGTTTCAAAAGCCATTTGAGAGTATATAAATTCAGCAGACTGCTGACTGCATAGGCAATAACTAAGACAGCCAATCCTTTTAGCAATTGGACTGCCCTGGTTCCCTTTATCAAAAGCATAAGCCTGTACATCACGAAGGCTACAATTAAAATATCTATAACGCTGGTAAGATTAAAGCTATCCAGCAGGTTTAAACTAGGTAAATGATAGAACCACTCTGGCAACTTAAATCACTCCCGCAATTATATATATTTTACCATTATTCTACTTCCTGGGTTTCTTCCTGTTCACTCTGAAGCAAACCATAGGTAATACTGTCAACCAATGCATCCCAGCTGGCATCAATAATATTTTCCGAAACCCCTACTGTGCCCCAGGTTTTTTTGCCATTGCTGGTTTCAATAAGAACTCTGACCTGAGCGCCTGTTCCATCCTTTTCATCAAGTACCCGAACCTTATAATCCTTAAGATGCATATCCCTTATCCTTGGGTAAAACTTGTCCAAGGCTTTCCTCAGTGCATTATCCAGTGCGTTAACCGGACCATTACCTTCAGCGGCAGTGAGAACCACCTGATCTCCAACTGAAATTTTTATTACTGACTGGGTGTAGCCGGGGAGATTGTCCTTGACCTCGGTGGTGACCCTCAGATCCTCAAGTTTAAAGGGCTCCTGATAACCATCCTTCAATTTCCTCAGCATTAACTCAAAGGAGCCCTCGGCACCCTCAAACTGATAGCCTTTATTCTCCATATCCTTAATATGCTCAAGCAAACCTCTGTTTTCCTCTTTGTGCAATTCCAAATCTATATTCATTTCTTTATATTTATAAAGTAAATTGGACATGCCGCTCAGTTCGGAAACCAGAACCCGTCTCTGATTTCCAACTAATTCCGGCTCGATGTGCTCATAGGTTCTCGGTGATTTAAGTATGGCACTGACATGAATGCCTCCTTTATGAGCAAAAGCACTACTTCCGACATAAGGCTGACTGGTTGCCGGATGCAGATTGGCAACCTCACTTACATATCTGGAAAGCTGAGTAAGCTTGCCGATATTATCCTTTGATAAGGTTTCCAGATCACATTTTAATGACAAATTAGGAATCAAGGAGCATAAATTGGCATTGCCACACCTCTCACCATAGCCATTTATTGTTCCTTGAACCTGGGATGCTCCTGCCTGTACAGCGATAACCGAGTTGGCCACTGCCATATCACAGTCATTATGACAGTGAATGCCAATAGGAACCCGGAAATTTTCCATGACGATTTTTATTGCCCCGGTTATTTCCTCCGGCATTGATCCGCCATTGGTGTCACAAAGAACCAGGGTCTCAGCTCCACCTTCCACTGCGGCTCGGAGAGTAGCCAAAGCATATTCCGGATTCGCCTTAAGCCCGTCAAAAAAATGCTCCGCATCATGAAAAACCCTTAAACCGTTTCTTTTTAAAAATCCTATCGATTCCCTTATCATTCTGATATTTTCATCGAGATTAGTATTTAAGGCATGGGTTACATGAAAATCCCAGGTCTTGCCAACTAAGGTTGCGACCTTAACTCCCGACTCTAAAATGCTTTTGAGATTGAGATCTTGTTCAGCTTTTATTTCAGGCTTTCTGGTACTGCCAAAAGCAGTCAACAAGGAATGCTTTAGGCCATGAGAAGAAATCCTGCTGAAAAATTCCATATCCTTCGGATTGGAACCGGGCCAGCCGCCTTCTATATAATGAAAACCCATAGAATCAAGCTTTAGGGCGATTTTTATTTTGTCCTCAACAGAAAAAGATATTCCTTCTCCCTGAGATCCATCCCTTAGGGTGGTATCATATATTTCAACTGATCTCATCATTCTCACCACTTTTACTTTATATAAGCAAGCTATCTGCTTTATTATCTGTATTCAAAGCTAGATATTCTCGGCAATAAGATCTCCCATTTCATCAGTATTTACCAGCTTCATGCCTTCTTCCATCAGGTCAGCAGTACGATAGCCCATATCTAAAACCTTTGTAACTGCCTGTTCTATGGCATCACTCTCTTTGTCCAGACCCAGGGAAAACTTAAGCAGCATAGAGCCTGAGAGAATAGTTGCAATCGGATTTGCTCTTTTGAGACCGGCATATTTAGGTGCTGAGCCATGGCTGGGTTCATAAAGACCAATCTTTCCTCCAATGCTTGCAGATGGCAGCATACCCAGAGAGCCACTAAGCATTGACGCCTGGTCACTTAAGATATCTCCAAACATATTTTCTGTAACAATCACATCAAATTGTCTGGGGTTTTTTACAAGCTGCATGGCACAATTATCAACATACATATGGTCCAGCTCAACATCCGGGTATTCCTTGCCAATTTCAGTAACTATCTCCCTCCAAAGACGAGAGCTTTCAAGAACATTTGCCTTGTCCACTGAAACCAGCCTACCGCTTCTCTTTTGAGCCATCTGGAAAGCAAGTCTGGCAATGCGCTCTATTTCAGGGGTTGTATATTCAAGAGTATCAATAACTCTGATTCCGCCACCCGGAATATCTTCTCTTTTCTTTTGACCAAAATATAAGCCTCCGGTTAATTCTCTGACCACTAGAACATCAAGACCTGAAACCACCTCTGGCTTTAGAGTTGAGGCATTTACCAAGGCAGGAAATACCTTTGTCGGTCTCAAATTGGCATAAAGACCAAGTGCCTTCCGTAAGGGGAGCAAAGCCCCTGCTTCCGGACGAAGATGGACCGGCAAATCATCCCACTTTGGACCACCTACCGCACCCAACAATACTGCATCACTATTGTGACATAAATCCAGGGTTTCCTGGGGAAGAGGATGTCCGGCTCCATCATAGCCTGCACCACCTATCAGTCCCTCAGTAAATTTAAACTCATGTTGATATTTGACAGCCACAGCCTTTAAAGCCTTCAGAGCCTGCTCAGTAATTTCCGGCCCAATGCCATCCCCAGGCAGAACTGCTATTTTATAGATTCCCATCTTTTTTCACCCTTTCAGAAACATAATTAATCAAACCACCGGCAGAAATAATCTGCTGCATAAAAGGTGGTACCTGAGTAGCCTTATATACTCTATTTTTTGTTACATTCCTTATTTCACCAAGCTCGATATCAACAATCACCTGATCACCTTCGTCAATATCCTCAGCGGCCTCCGATGACTCAAAAATCGGCAGACCGATATTGAAGGCATTGCGATAAAAAATTCTGGCAAAGGTTTTGGCAATAACACAGGATATACCTACTTCCTTAATAGCTATAGGTGCATGCTCTCTTGAACTGCCGCAACCAAAATTTTTACCGGCAACCATAACATCTCCGGCGCTGATTTTATTGGAAAAATCCGGGTCTGAATCTTCCATGCAGTGTGACGCCAATTCCTTAGGATCTGAGGTGTTCAGATATCTGGCCGGAATAATAACATCAGTGTCAATATCATTGCCAAACTTCCAGGCATTTCCTTTTAAATTCATCTATTTCACCTCCCAGGGTGCCGCAATGCGACCAAGAATTGCTGAAGCGGCAGCTACGGCCGGATTGCTGAGATAAACCTCACTGCCTATATGCCCCATTCTTCCTACGAAATTTCTGTTGGTGGTGGAAATACACCTTTCACCTTCGGCCAATATACCCATGTAGCCCCCCAAACAGGGACCACAGGTTGGAGTACTGATTACAGCACCTGCGTCGAGGAAAATATCAAAAAGTCCTTCCTTCATGGCCTGACGATATATATCCTGGGTTCCGGGAATAACAATTAATCGAACATTGCTGTTTATTTTATTTCCCTTAAGCACCATAGCAGCCTCTCGGAGATCATCCATTCTTCCATTGGTGCAAGAGCCGATTACTGCCTGATCAACTGTTATTCCGGTAACCTCACTGACCGGTTTAATATTTTCCGGCAGATGAGGCATTGCAATTGCCGGTTCCATCTTGCTTACATCGAAATCAAAAATATCCGCATATTTTGAATCAGAATCACTGGTA
>JAAXTT010000091.1 GCA_013336365.1 Peptococcaceae bacterium | reverse complement strand
CTGAATCAGGTTTTTAATCTTGCCTATATACTGCCGAGGCTTTATAAACCCTCCCTGCCAAATGTAAAACCAAAGAAAGCCTGCAGTAATAATAACTGATACAATAATCGAAAGTCCTAGGGCCTTAACTCCTATTATCAAGGGAACAGAAAACACATATAGATAAATCAGAGCAATAAAAAAGATAAAATTCAACAATCCGGGGGCTAATGCCGGGATTTTAAAACTACCCTGTACCTGAAGCAAAGCAGAGCTTATACTAATCAAAGGAAAAAAAAGCAGAGCAGGTAATATTATCTCCAATATATTCCCACATAAATATCTGGTTTCCTCAGATAACCCCGCTCCCAGCATATTCACCATAGGAACTCTAAGAATATAAAACATTATCATTAATATAAAGGAAAACAAAGAAAAATATACTACTGTGTCTTTAACAGCAGCTCTCAGATCTTCGACCGGACGAAAAGCAATAATTTTGGAAAATAATGGTACACAAGCAACAGAAAGTGCACTGGCAACTAAATTACTGCCTACCGTATCCGGAATAAAAAACGCCAGAAAAAAGGCATCCGCCTGTCCTGACGTGCCCAAATAGGACGCCAAAAAGATATCCTTAAACAGTGCAACTGCTGTCACAGCTAAATTAATAACCATAATCGCTGTCACAGCACTTAATACATGTTTATTGTTTGCCAACACTGTTATTTTCTTCATATCGGACATCCTCTGCAGATATTACCGGCAGGGATGGGTATTCCCTGCTTTTCAACAAGCTACTCATAGACACAAATTCGAAATTTTGAAGCAGGTTTTCCAATTTATTTAAGGTTGTTCCTAAATTAAAATAGTGTATAGTTTTGGCCAATAGCGAGGCTTTTAATCTGGGTTGACTCACATCCAGCTCCCAGGGATGAATATAAATCATTCCCGGTCCTTTTTTATTTATTTCAGATAATGCGTAACTCACAAACCACTTGGGAAGGGCTCTGAGGTAGAACCCCCCTGAGAAGGGCAAACGTAATCTTCCTAAGGGTAAAACCATCGGCGGAACCTCTAACAGTTTAAGTTTCCTGCCATTGACCACCGGATGATATGGTGTGACCGGCGCATAGGTGATGCCGGAAAGATAAGTTTTAAAAGGCTGTATACTGGAATCACAAATAAATCCTTCTTCCTCAAGAATCTCCAGTGCCCAGAGAGTATCCGTGGAAATAGACCAAGAGGGTGCTCTAAACATATTTACCTGCTGCCCGGTTATATCCTCCAAAACACCCCTGGAAGATAGCACCTCATGTCGAAATTCAGTTTTACTTTGATTGTAAATCTTTTTGTGCCAAAACCCATGGGACCCTATTTCATGTCCTTCGGAAATAATTTTTTTAACAAGCTGAGGATGTTTTTGGGCAATATAACCCAGCACAAAGAAAGTACCCTTTACATTGTACCTGGACAATAGTTCCAGGATTTTATCTGTACTGCTCTCGATTCTATCTTCAAAGCTGTTCCAGCTTCTTATATCTAAATTAAAATCATGGGTCTGATACCAATCCTCAACGTCTACTGTAAATGCATTAAGCAGTCAAATCTCTCCTTTACAAAATAGTTAACGCTTAAAAATCAGTTTCCACATAGCGGGATCCAATGAATAGCGAAAACAGGCAAGAATGAAGCCTAGTGTCGGCAGTGGATCCTCTTTGGAAATAATATCATCATAATAAAGAGGAAAACCTGTTGGGTTAAAAAATGGTGGGTCCATTGAAAAACGATTTTTGTTATAAATAAAATGCAAAATATCTCCCGGAAGAAGCCACCTGCACCTAATACCTTCCCTGTACTCAAACACATCCTTAATCTCATCTCCCTTGGTCAGTTGAAATAGTAGCCAAGGAAAATCCACTCCTGCCAAAATAGCAGTATGTAAAGACGCCCAAAACCTCGGATTGATCTCCATAAATACTGCTCTTCCAGTCTTTGAATCAATCATAAATTCTACCTCAGCAACACCTTGCCACTTCAATTGTTGCATCAATTTATCTGCTTTTGTTATTAGGTCCGGACGAAAAACACTCTCTTGAACTGTACTGGGACCCATTTCCAATGGAAAGCATCTGACCTCTTTTTGCACAAATGATGCCCTTAAGCGGCCACAGTTATCATAAAGAAGACACACATCATATTTTTCTCCGGGAGTAATATATTCTTGAATTAGTGGAAAAGGGTATTTCTCATGAATCCTTGTATAATATTCAGCCAAATCCCCAATTTTCCTAACCGTGGTTATACCCCTGGAACCTGAGCTCTTTCTAGGCTTGACAACAAGGGGAAAGCTAAGACCGGAGGTCTGATCTTCCAAGTCTGCAAGACTGTCCGGAGCAATAGTCTTGGGCACATCCAACCCTGCCTCTCTAGCTGCCTGAACCGCCAAGCCCTTGTCCAGGGCCCTAATATAGCTCTCCTCATTAGGGACTAAAAGCTTACAATATTTGCCAAGCCTTTTCTGATACCTTACAGCTACCTCCATTGAACCATCATCCATAGGAATAAATACATCGATATCTTGCCGAGCCAAAACCTCCTCCAGCCAGGCCAAATAATCAGCCGGAGATTTGACAGGGTCAGGGCTTTTCAGGGACTTGCTGCAATATTTTGAGTATAGTGCTGTTGCCCAAGAAGTTTTCTCAGCAGCGGTTACCTCAACACCTCTTCTGCCAAGAGATCGGACTGCTGCCAATGTTTTTCTCTGCTGTCCATCGGTCAGTAGCACCCGCTCTGTTTTTTCTGACAAGACTTTATCCGACATTTAATAACCACACAATACTATTAATTTATTATTGCGAAAAATTATTTCACCTCTTTAGATTGTCATCGTTTTTTTGTCTTTCTGTCAAGACCGTAAACGAATTGATTTTGAGCAGCAAAACTTAAGAAAAACAACAGACTCTCCGTGATTACTTTTGCAATATAAACTCCTATTCCCAGGTATATAACCGCACTGGTTACCAGCCCATAGGAAATACTCATAATCAACAAAAACAGGACCATATATCTAAATATCTCGGGACAGGTTCTGTCATTGCTATTAAAAACCCATAGCTTGCCTCCGAAAAAATTGAATATCCCTGAAAAAACTCGAGCTGTAACAGTACTGAGCAAAATATTCTCTGAGTTAATAAAAACCAAGGTAAACATCCCATAATCAAGAAACGCAGAAAGAATCCCCAATACAGAAAACCGCAGGAAAACAAAATATATTTTAAAGGAGTCTATCAATGGATTAAAATGAGAGCCGGCATTGTTATTTGTATAAACCGTATTAATTTTTATCTGTCCAATAGGCCATTTTTTCTTCAGAACCTCCAGGAGCATTTCCAATTCATAATCATACCCGGTTGAAGAAATGTGAAGTAGGTTAGGCAGCAACTCCCTTGGAATTCCCCGCAGTCCTGTTTGAGTATCATATATTTTGTGTCCGCTTATAAAACGGAAAACAACTCTTGTAAGATTGTTCCCAATAATACTTCTCAATGGTATCCTGCCCCTGAACTCCCGACATCCCAGCCAAAGCCTGTCAGGCTTTTCAGACAATTTTTCGAGAACACGCCGAATATCTTCAGGCAAATGCTGGCCGTCAGCATCTGCCGTAACAACCCCGACAGATGAATCCTGATAATTGACTATAAAATGATTAAATCCAGTCTTAAGTGCCTGTCCCTTACCTAAATTAACTCCATGCTTAAGGATATCCACATTGGATAGCTTTGATGTTTTTTCAATTACTGTCTTAGCATCTCCTGTGGAGCCATCGTCAATCACTATTATTTTCAAATCCGGATCTTTCAGCAAATCTTTTGCCAGAGCTATCAGCTCCGGTCCGGGCTGATAGGCGGGTATTATTACTACAGATGTCATTATAATCTTCCCCCCATACAGTATGCATAGGTTTAAATATACTTAATATCGATTTGTTCTTTCTTTAAACAGAGAACATTTTTACCGGTTTTTTTCTATCCTGTTTAATAAAATATATTTTCATGTGTTCATCCTCATAATATACCTTCATATTGCTGTTCTTTTTTAAATAATCCTCTGCCCAGTAATAAACCTTACCTTGGATAATTCTTCTGTTCTCAGGATTTAGATAATAAAAATCTGTTGGACTTCCTACCAACTCAGGAATAGTCTTTTTAGTATCATTATCATTCACTGGAACTTTAGAATAGAGAGGAATCTTCTCAACAAAGATAAAGATGTTATCTGTTGGAATTGTAAAGTCCTCATCTGTTGAAGGTTTTCCCTCTTGGGGGATTTTTTTAGCAAAATCTACCAGATTATAATGCCAACCAAAGCCCAGACACTGTTGATATTGTTCATTAGGTGCAATAATTGTCCAGTTTAATATGGGGAAAGAATTTTTTATACTCAAATAAGAATTTACAGCCTCATCATATTCATAAATATCACCTTTAGGAATATTTATCGGTGCTACTGCTAAAATAGCTATCAATGCCATGGACGCAATAAGGCCTTTAACAACCTTAAGCAACTTATTGTCTTTAATCAACAAATCAACAAAGTCAAGAGACGCGCCATAAGCAATTCCGGCAGCCAATCCGGTAAAAATGCCGGCCCTCCAAGGATCAACAGCAACAGGCAGTCCGAATTTATCTGCTTTGAACAGCAAATAGGATACAATAACTATAAATGCCATTGACAAATATATTCTACTACTATCCTTATTCCAAATTTTTACCATGCTTATTAGAAACAAAACCCCTGCACTTGCTAACAATATAATCAAATAAAAATTTTCCTGGGCCAGAACAGAGCTAATCCTTTCCAAATAATTCCCATAGACAGGAGCTCTCATGGTTCCGGTCACATATTTATAGCCATCCTGGAAAAAGCTCAGACCCATCCCCAGCCCAATTCCCATTGGCAACAATCCCAAAACAAATGCCGCCAACAACGCAAAAAACGTTTTTACAGAGAATTTTATATTAATCAGTTCTCTTGGATAACTAAGGTATATAGCAAAATATCCCATAATCATAAAAACACTTATATATGGGTGAATTAACAGAGTAATGGCAAAACATTCTGCCGTCAATAGTAAATAAATATTTGACTTCCTAGTAATATATAAATTAAAGAAATGCAACCCCGGCAGTAAAAATATTGCTGAATATTCTTGAGACAAAGCAGATATTTGCCTCCAAACAATACTGGGAAATCTGCTGTCGGTAATCAAACCAAAAACTGCTACCGAAATAAAGGCCGCATATTGACTAAAGTTTCTGCTTGCAAAATAATAGATTGAAACAACCAATAAAATACCTGCAATTGGTCCGATAAACCTGACAATAAAATATGGGTCGATAAAGGTAATTTTATTTAATGCTGAAATAACCGCATGATAACCTTGGGCATAAATACCATCCCTATATATCTGATTTGCACCTAGATATTTTGTCCAAGCCAAATGAACATAAGGGTCTGATGCACCATAATAAGAGTGCAGGATAGAATGCTGAAATCTTATTACCCCTGCTGCAATAATAACTGCTAACAGTAAAATACCTTGAAAGGGCTTTGTAAGGGATTCTTTTAAAAATAGCTTTGCCTTGTCAATTGTCCCAATAAAGTAATCCTTTGCCTGATTGGCAATTCCCTTTTTAAAACCACTTTTGCCTTCAGACATATCAAGTAAGCTGATTACCAATTTCATACCCATAGCATCGGCGATAGCACTTGGAGATTTTCCTCTCAACCATGAATAAAATAGATAACAAAAAAAATAAAGTGCTAAAAGGGAGATTGTTTCATAAAGCTTAAGAAACACAAGAAGGTGGACAATAATGACTGTGATTAGCGTGGAATGAGTCAGGCTGATAAAGACCTTGTCTAAAAATTTGTCATTTTCACTGAAATG
>JAAXTT010000019.1 GCA_013336365.1 Peptococcaceae bacterium | reverse complement strand
CAAAGACCCGGCATAAATAATAATCTGAGCTTGAGCAAGGACTTTAGCGCCCTTTACTGTAATAAGCTCCGGGTCCCCGGGTCCTGCACCAATGAAATATATCACTCCGACACTCCTCCAGTCTATGCTGCCTAATTAAATCCATTCTTTTTAATAATTATCAGCGACATATAATCCAAGGGTTCCCCTTTTATACTATCCAAGTCCATGGTAATAAACTGATTGGCATAGCCGCATCGGCTCACCAGCACAGCATTTTTTTCCATTCCCAAACGTTTCAATGAGTCTGCCACATGAGAAATATCTCTATTTATTTTCATAAGAACAATATTGTCATAATTTTTTAGGGTGTCCTCAAGGTTATCCAGCCCATAGCTCCCCTGAAGAACCACTAATGATTCCTCTCCCTCGGATAATGGAACTCCTATCAAGGACGCAGCTGCAGTCATGGCCGTTATTCCGGGAACGGTTATTCTTTCAAACTCAGGATAATTTGTCATCAGATATTTTGAAATATAGCCATAGGTACTATAGAACATCGGGTCACCAATAGTTACAAAGGCCACTCTTAGGCCCTGAGCAAGCCTTTCAGCAATCCTCTCTCCTGCAGCTACCCAGCTTTCCTTAAGTAATAAAGAATCCTTGATCATAGGAAACAAAAGCTCCATCGTTTCAAATTTGCCTACATTTAATTCTCTTACTATTTTATAGGCTAAACTCTCCTTATCTACAGAGGATTTAGGAATACACAGCACATCTGCCTCTTCCAATATTTTATAAGCCTTTAAAGTAACCAATCCCGGGTCGCCAGGCCCTAAGCCCAGACCGTAAAATATTCCCTTCAACAGTTATCCTCCCATCCCCAGGCAGATATAATAAAAACCGGATTATTTGCCTTAAGAATATGGCTATTGCCCAACCGAGTAAGCCTGTTTACCGAGACCTGAATTATCTCAGTCTGCCATGGAGCATCAAAAAAGTCCATTGTCTGCTGTAGGGTATCCAGGGTTACAGCATTTATCACAATCCTACCCCCAGGCAACAGCCTATCTCTAACCAACCCAAATACTTCCTTGGCCCTTCCTCCGGTCCCGCCAATAATAATTCTATCCGGTCTTGGCAGACCAAGTAGAGCATCAGGAGCCTCTCCCTCAATTACCCTAATGCCGGAAACCTTCAGTTGAGAGCAGTTTTTTTCTATTAATGCACAGGAGACAGAAGATTTTTCAATCGCCCACACCTGTGAGTTAGGTGCCAGCCTCGCTGCTTCTATTGCTATAGAACCGGTGCCACTTCCAATATCCCAAATTATCATCTCAGGCCCCAGCCTTGCTTTGGCAAGGGTGATTACCCTAATTTCTTCCTTTGTGATTGGGGTATCTTCCTTTGTAAAAAAATGATCCGGTAAACCAATTCCTTGATAGTCCAAAAATTTACTCATTAATTATCACCATAACACAGTTGTGTTTTCCTTCCAGCTCCTTGGGATACTTATCCCCGGACTTTATCATACAAATACTCTCCGTTGAAAGAGTAAGATCAAAACACAAATATACCTGTTTCTTGTCAGTATGCTCCAGCAACTCAAAAATTTTTTTGGGAGAATTATGATTCCCGGTTAATATTGCTGTTTTGGCTGAATCTTTAATTAGTTTTTCCAGTTTTTCCATAGGTCTGCCATGGGCGCTTAAAAATACTGCATCCTCCCAGCTCATTGACAGCCTGGCAAAGGCAAATTGAACTGAACTAATCCCGGGGATAACCTGGATTTCTTCCTTATTGAAAAACTTATTTAAATACTTGAGCACTCCAAAGAAACCCGGGTCTCCGGTAGCCAAAACAACAATTATTTTGTTTTTCCGAGAGTTGATAAAGCTTATAACCTCATCAAGATTAGAGCCAATGGCAAATTTTTCTTGATTCTTGTAAGCAAAAGTATCTAAATGTCTATTGCCGCCGATAATAACCTCGGCCTCTTTGATTGCCTCTGCTGCCTCAGCGGTTATCGAGTTTATTCCTCCGGGTCCAACTCCGACTACTCTAATTCTCGACATAGGATTAATCTCCCCAACTCTCTTGCAGTTCCGTCAGCTGTCAATATCTCTCCGCTTCTTCCGGTTATTACGGTACCGACTCTCAAACTCCCCCAAACATATTCCTCTGCTTTTTCACTGGCTTTTTCCGCAATACAATCAATAACCCTAGCCAATCCGGATTTTTCCAAGTGCATCATAGCACTTTCCAAGGTGTTACTATTCAATATTTCCTCAATCAATTCCTTTTTAGCTCCCTGCAAAGCTGCCTGGGCTGCCAATATTTCTCTTCTTCCGTCTGCTACCCTGCTATGGGTATTAAAAATGCCCCCTGCAACCTTTGTCATCTTTCCTATTTGTCCCCAAAGTATCACTGCTTCAATTTTATTTTCAACACATTTTTCCAGCATAAAGCCGATAAAATTGCTTGTTTCTACAACAGCATCAGGGTGGGCACCAAACTTCTCAACCAGTTGCCGATAGCCAAAGCCTCCCGGGGTTAGAACAAGGCGTTTAAAGCCCATGGCGGCAGCCTTTTTTACAAAGGGCTCCAAAGATTCCTTTAATGCGTCCAGAGACATTGGCCTCACTATGCCTGAGGTCCCAAGTATGGATATTCCCCCGGAAATACCCAGTCGCTGATTGAGGGTGGATTTTGCAGCCTCTCTGCCTCCCGGAACACTTATAACAACTGTAACCCCACAATTATCCCGGATAATTGGCATCACTGCTTTTTTAATCATCTCTTGCGGCACCGGGTTTATTGCCGGACTGCCAACAGCGATAGGAAGACCGGGAAGGGTTACCATTCCAACACCCTCTCCTCCTAAAATATTAAAGCCACTGTCACTTAAAGTAAGCTCCACAACTATATCCAATCCATGGGTTACATCAGGATCGTCCCCACCATCCTTTTCAACTACAGCCCTGGCAGTGCTTCCTATAAGCGAGAGCTCCTTGATGGGAATATCGATTATATCTCCCAAGGGACCCTCTAAAAACACATGATCAGAGGGCATACTTTGAAAAAGCAACAAGGCCGCCGCCTTTGCAGCCCCTGCAGCACAAGCACCGGTTGTATATCCCGATCTTAGCGTTTTCTGAGTCCTGCTCAAAATCCTCATTGACTCCTGTCCATGTTATCGAAAATCAAAGATGATCTACATATTTAAAAATAACAGCCGGTTTGTCCCGACTGTCAGGTTAAGTATATTTTCTTGATATATTCTTCCCGTTTGTTAGTTTCAGAGTCAATTCTACCTTCAGTTCTTTCTCCGGGCTTATCCTTTGTATGCCTTACAGGTCGTTTTTTCTGATAATCCCGATCATTCTCCGCAATTGCTTCAATGGAGTTTAAATTGTTTTTGCTCCAGTCTAAAAGTATTGTATCAATATATCTGAAATTTCTCTTACCCATAAGAACTGCTCTACTTAACGCCTCCTGGATAATATCAGGCTTATAGTTTTCAACCCACCGAGAAACCCTTTCTATTTCAATAGGAGACAGAGGACGACCAAATTCCATTTCAAAAATACTATAACACTGTGCCAATATTTCCTTGTCACCGGATAAGACCTTCAATTTATCCAGCTTGCTGCATACCTTTTCATTTTCCTTTGCCCTTAAGCACGCCCAACAATCAGAAAGCTTGTCAAACAAGGGTTCAAAGTCATAGCCCGGTACTATACTATCAGCTGTTTTATCGTAAAAAAGAGTTTCTACAATTACTTTTTTATCAAAAAGAGACTTGATTGTTTTATTGATCTCTTCGTTACCGGCAGACATAAAATCTGCCAAGGTGTCTCCATCCGGCTTCAGATTTTTTTCTTCATTGCAAAGTCTGAACATATGAATCAAGGTCATCACTTCAATATCAGTAAGATTCATATCACGATAAAACTTTAGCAACAGATTGGGCACATTTGTCGCCCCGGACAGCCATAAATCAGCTCCATAGGCCGCAGGTATATTGCCCTCCTGATATTTTTTAACCGTGTTGCGTATTTTTCTGATCATTACCCTACCCCCACTTAGATGTATTACTATTTTAGGGTAGTGGATAATCTTTGTCCAGTTTCAAATATCTTCATAAGCATTCTTTTTTAAGCCCTGTAATCCAGTATACCCAATCTTTCGCGATATTGATTAAAAGGTAAAATAAATATTAATCGCCAATCTTCACAGCAGTACCGCTGGCAGCAACCATCAGCATCCCCTCTCTGATTACCTGGTAATCAAGATCTATTCCCACAATTCCGGATGCACCCAAGCTCCTTGCCTTGCTCGTCATTTCCTCCATGGCAATTTGCCTAGCCTGAGAAAGCTTTTCCTCGTAAGCCCCGGAACGTCCTCCAACAATATCGGTAATACTGGCGAAAATATCTCTGACAATATTTGCACCCATAATTGCTTCGCCATAAACGATACCAAGATAGCTTGTGATAGTCCTGCCCTCAAAATTGCTTGTTGTAGTCATTAACATAATCCTGCCCCCTCATATAATTTTCAGTTTTTTGCACTTACTACTCTTTTGAAAGTAAGGCATTATCTATAATTTGACAAATATTTTTCTTAAATAAGATATTATCCTGTTCCTTTCTTTTTGAAGGACCTGATGTTCTTCCCCCCTGTCTGCGATATTTTGCCTTGATTTCCCTTTCCTCCAGTAAGCTGTCAATTGTGTCAGGATAAAAAATTCTGCCTGCCGGAGATATGGCCATTGCCTTCTTGCCCAGAAGCATAGCAGCCAGGCCAAAATCCTGGGTTATTATTAAATCACCTTTGCTGGCCATTGACATTATTTTAAGATCTGTTTCCTGAGAGCCATCCCCCACGGTTATGTGATTGCTCCAATCTATAACATGATTAAAGCTGGCCACAGTCCATAATTCAAGACTATAGCTTTTTGCTATCTCGATAGATATCTCTAGAACACGTCTGGGGGTGGCATCAGCGTCAATTATTATCTTCATAATTATTCCTTTCTGGCAATCAATGTAATCAAAAGACTAAATCTATAAAAGTTTGATATAATCAACAAATAGGATGTATAATATTTCCTGAGAAAGTTTGTTTATACCTCCTTCTGTATTAAAATATAGCTGGAGCTGATGTGGTGGGACGGAGATATCTGTCAAAAGGACTAACCATTGTAATTTCAGTAGGCGTATACTATATTTGGACAATCATACTTGAGCAAAATAATACTACAGGCATAGTACTGGGCACAATAACCGCTATTTTAACTGTAGGTGTCTTTAATAAATTTAAAAAATAGCTTCCCTGATTTATTTTAATTATCTGACCAAAATATTTAAACAATTGAGGTGTTATCACTTGCCGGATCCCAGACCAATTGGTTTTTTTGACTCCGGAGTTGGTGGTCTGTCTGTTTTAAAGGAAAGCCGCTTGATTCTGCCTAATGAAGATTTCATCTATTATGCTGATTCAGCTCATTGTCCCTACGGAATTAAAACATCGGAGGAAATTATTGAAAGATCGATTAAAATTTGTGATTTCCTTTTAAACCAGGGCTGTAAAATAATTGTTGTCGCCTGTAATACGTCTTCTGTTGCAGGTCTTGAAGTATATCGCAACAAATATTCTATCCCGATTATTGGCATGGAGCCGGCAATAAAACCTGCTGCCAATGCTTCAAAAAATCGCAGGATTGGAGTATTGGCAACTAGTATTACTCTAAATGGCAACCGTTTTTCATCCTTGGTAGAAAAATTTCAAAGTGATTCGGAATTATACACTCAGCCCTGTCCGGGATTGGTAGAATTAGTGGAAATGGGTGAACCTGACAGCTACGAAACAATCGAACTATTGGAAAAATATCTGACGCCGTTGATGGAGCTGGAAATTGATACCCTTGTCCTCGGCTGTACCCACTATCCTTTTTTAAAGAAGGCTATTGTAAATATCTTAGGTGAGAATGTTAATATTATCGACACAGGACATGCAGTCGCAAAGCAGATAAATAGAATATTATCAATAAACAACTTAAAAAACTCTAAATCGACACCGGGTAAGGAAAGCTTCTTTACCAGCGGTAATCCCCAAGGGGTAAAAACAGTTATTGACAAACTCTGGCAAAGCAATGTTGAAATAACACATCTGCCCTTATAATTAAACAAGAAGATCCTTTAATAAATATCCGGAGGAATGGAATGAATTATAAAGTTATCGCAATTATTTTTTTCAGTTTGACAATAACCTCGGGATCAGTCATCTTTTATATCCTGCCCCAAACTGAAAAAATGTTTATTACCTTGTTGTCCTCTATGATAAATCAGCCTTTAAGCGAATTAACTATTTTAAGGCTCCAGAGTTATTTCCTTAAAATTTCCTTGGGTTTAGGCTCAATAACCTTGGCAATTATGGCTGTTGCTGCATACTTTAGCAATCGCTTGCTAAAGCCGATTCTTACCTTTGTTGATCAGGTCAAGCCCTTATTTTCTTCCAACTGTGACAATGAAAACAAAAATACTTCCGGCAACCTTAATATTGCCGGCAATCATGTAAATATTATCAATTCAATACCAATGGGAATAATGATAATAAACGATGATTCAACTATCCAAATGTTCAACAAGGAAGCCTCGGTAATAGCTGACTTAGATTCCGGCAAAGTAATAGGCTCGCCGCTTATCAACTTTTTCTCAAATAAATTCTACAATAAAACCATGGAGGTTATCCTTTCCGGCAAAGAGCATCTGGGGCTAAGAAACATACTGAAGGTTGGAGGCATATTTAAGGAGATCCTTTTCAGTATCAGCCCATTAAGAAATAATGGATCTATTACCGGCGCAGTAGTTATTTTTCAGGATGTGACTCCGCAGCAGAAAATGGTAGAGGTTCAAGCCGCCTATGACATATCAAGAGATTTGGCAACCCAAAAGGACTTGGACAGCACAGTCAAAGTAATTGCAAGCTCTGCGGCTACAATGGCAAATGCCGAATACTCTGCGGTTTTCTTGACAAATAAGGATGGTCAGCTGATGGTCCTTTCCTCCTATGGAATGCCTGATGAGGCGGTGAAAAAATATAATGCTTCTCCGGCCTACGTAGATAATCCCATAATTAAAAATATATACTCAAAAATGGTGCCCCTTCTCCACGGTGATGTTAAGAACAAGCCGGATCTTTACCCCTTTCTGATTGTACCGGGGATAAAATCCATGTATTCCTTCCCTGTAATATACTCGGGAAAGCTTATTGGCATGATAAATCTCTATAGTAAGGAACAAAATAAGCTCTCTAAGGATACTATCTATCTTATTCATTCTATGTCCGGACAGTTAAATTCTGCCATATCAAATTTTTACGAGCTCCAGCGAAACAGGGCACTGGCAACCTTGGATGGAATGACCGGACTTTACAATAAAACCCATTTTATGGAATTGATGAAGAATAAGCTAACAACGGCTACCTCCCAAGGTGGAACCTTTTCGGTAGCCATAATGGATATTGATCATTTTAAAAATGTTAATGATACTTACGGTCACCAGATTGGCGATCGGGTGCTTAAAGAAATAGCCGGGATAATTTCAATAAATATACGAGAAGAGGATAAAGCCTGTCGCTTTGGAGGAGAGGAATTTTCCATTCTTATGCACAATACCCCTAAGGCAGAGGCTTTTGAACTGGCAGATAGAATTCGCAGAATTATTGAAAGCACTGCTATAAAGCTTCCGGACAATCAACCACCCCTGAAAATAACCATATCAGGGGGAGTGGTTAATTGTCCGGAGGACACCATCGAACTGGAAAAGCTTATTTCTTTTGCTGATATAGCCCTTTATTCAGCAAAAAGATCAGGCAGAAATAAAATAGTTGGCTATACCATAAATCAAAAAATGTAGATTACTTAAGCCCCTTAACAAATTCACTCAAATTATTAAGGGCATTATTATCGGCCTTTATATATTGCATTATCTCTGGATTTAAGCCTATATCTTGAATTGTTTTTTTAGCTTCCTTAAATTCATTACCTCTGCACATATTACCACCGGCAGGGCACTCTTCACCTTCGCAAGCAACTAAGGCTATTCCTTTTACATTGTTTTCAAAATCCTTCAAAATAGTCCTTTGCTCCAAGGAATCCGCACTGGGCAATATTTTTATTCTTATGTTGTCCAAGCCTGCCATACTGACCCCCATAAAATCAGGATTTATTTCCTTGCCAATCAGGTAGCGACAAAGATAGAATATTATCTCTGAATTATCCCGATCCTTCTCATCCTTCTCAATCCATCCTTGGCCGCAAATTCCTGCAACCATATCAATAGCTCCGGCGGGACAGGCTGATGCGCAGATGCCACAGCCTTGACACTCCTCAACACTAATCACAGCCAAGCCATCAACCTTGGGTATTCCATAAGGACAAAGTCTTGCACAGGTTAAACAGGATACGCATTTTTCTTCGATAACCTGCGCTCCGAGACCACAACGCATGCACCTGGAAGATTCCAGTCTGGCCTCTTTTTCGAGAAAACTCTTTTCAAAGGGGAGAAAATTCTTTTTTCTTTCCTTTGAATCTGCTACCTGATAATTTTGTCTTTGTCTTGTCTTTACCTTTTGGGCAATATCTTCCGGCAGGCAGTTAATTACCGGAAGCACTTCCTTTTCATATAAGGCTTTACCGCTTTTCAAATAACTATCTACCGATCCGGCTACCTTTTGTCCTGAAGCAACAGCACTAATGGCAGCACCCGGACCCTGAGCCACTTCTCCACAAACAAAAATTCCTGAAACAGGAGATGATAGTGTATTCCGATCAAGCCTTAAATTTCCTCTTTCATCCAAAGGTATGTCACTGTTTTCTATAAAGCCCAGGTCTGCCCTCTGTCCAACTGCTACAATTATAGTGTCAGCCTCAAGAAACTGTTTTACAGTATCATCAAAGGTCGGACAAAACTGTCCTTGACAATCAAAGACACTGGTTACTTTTTTAAGTCTTAGTCCGGTTACTTTGTTATTTTCTATTACTATTTCTTCCGGTCCCCAGCTACAGCTAATAATAACTCCCTCTTCATGCGCTTCTTCTACCTCCCATGGGTTGGCCGGCATTTCCTCAGGACTTTCCAAGCACACAGATTCAACTCTTTCAGCCCCAAGTCGGACAGCAGTCCTGGCTACATCCATAGCCACATTACCACCGCCAACTACCAGAACTCTTTTTCCCAAAGGAATAGACTCCCCTGAATTGGCAGCCTGAAGAAATGGAAGTGCCAAAAGTACATCCGGATGATCAAAGCCTGCCAGAGGCAGGGTTCTGCTTATCTGTAAGCCAACAGCAATTACAACAGCTTTATACTTGCTGCGTAGCTCTTCAATGGTAAAATCCTTCCCTGCTTCCACCCCGCATATTATTTTTACCCCATTTTCCGATATCTTTTTTATGTCCTGCTTCAGTACTCTGCGAGGCAGCCTATATAAAGGAAGAGAGGTATAAAAATGTCCTCCCGCCTCAGGCTGCTTTTCCAATACTGTAACGGAATATCCCATCCTGGATAAATCAAGGGCAGCAGCCATACCGGAGGGTCCTCCGCCAATAATCGCTACATCTCCTTGAGTAAGAAGAAAATCCTTATTAACTGACTTTTTCTCAAAATCAGTTAATATAATCTCTTCTGATATATCGGTTATTGAGGCAGTTCCGGTAGCCTCCTCAATGGCAAACCTTTTTAGGGCTCTGATGCTGAGTGGCTTATCAACAGTGCCTCTTCTGCAATTATCCTCACAGGGATGAGGACAAACCCAACCACACACTGTAGAGAAAGGATTTCTATCTGACAATAGTCTATAGGCTTCCATATAGTCTCCACCAGTGATAGCATCCAAATAGCCACTTACATTAGTATTGACCGGACATCCATTACTGCAGGGTGGTAAAATATCTTGCCGGTACACAGTCATGCCCCCCTATTTCTATGATTAATCTTTTTAGTCAACAACAATTATCCTAAACATTATATCAAAAGGCAGATAGTTTTCCTAAACTAATATAATATATTGCTTCAATATATTATATTAGTTTATCCACATTTCAATATCATCAATATTATATCGCAAATACTAAAAGCTTGACATGAACAAGGCAAAAATCTACAATTAGTGAAATATGCGACAAATTAGACAGGTAAAAATTTGCCATATCTGCACTAGCAATATTATTAATCCGGGTACTTATTACCTGTAAAATAATAACCGGAATTTCTTTTGAAGGAGAGGATCGTGTTGCAAAGCAACCAGGCAGTGGGAAACACTTCCTCGTTAATTGAAGAGATAATAGATAAATCCGGACAGCCCATTGAGTTATGCTTTCAATGCCAAAAATGTGCTGCCGGATGCTCTATGGGCAGATTTACTGACTATTCTCCAAACCAGATTATTCGTCTTATTCAGCATGGATTGATTGACAAGGTTTTAGACAGTAATATGATCTGGCTTTGTTCCAGCTGCGAAATCTGTGGTGCAAGGTGCCCAAATGGCATTAATATGGCTGAGGTAATGGATTGTTTAAAGGCGATGGCCATAAGCAAAAATATTGTCAGTGTGAAAAATGTGAAAAAATTTCATGATAGTTTTTTAGGATCGGTAAAATTAAATGGCAGAGTTCATGAAGCAACTATGATGATGACCTATAAAATTAAAACCATGGACCTATTCTCTGATATTGACCTTGGCATGAAAATGTTTGTAAAAGGAAAGCTTCATATATTGCCCAAAAGAACAAAGGATAGGGCACGACTGAGCAGAGTTTTTACCAGAACCGCTAATAAACAAAAATGACATACCTTCCTTGGAGGTGGAATAATTGGAATTTTCTTACTACCCCGGATGCTCATTGGAATCCAGTGCAAAAGAATATAATCAGTCTGCTATGGCTGTAGCCAAAGCTCTTGGGATAACCTTAAATGAAATTGAGGATTGGGTATGCTGTGGTGCAACCTCAGCCCATAGTACCAACCACAAGCTATCCTATGCCCTTCCTGCCATCAATATCTCTTTGGCACAAAATGCTGGCAATGACATTGTTGTACCCTGTGCCTCATGCTACAGCAGACTAAAAAAGACGGATTTGCTGCTCAGAAATAATCCTGAGGAAAGAAAAGAAATTGAGGATATTGCCGATTTTAACTATGAAGGCAAGCTGGAAATAGTTTCTGTACTGGAGCTTTTTGCAAAAAAATTGCCCAAGGAAGAACTCAAAAGCAAGGTGAAAAAAAATCTGTCAGGCCTTAAGTTGGCCTGTTATTATGGGTGCTTAACAGTCAGACCGCCAGAAATATGCTTCGAAAATCCTGAAAATCCTGATTCGATGGATACTGTAATGAAAGCTATAGGTGCTGAACCAGTACGCTGGTCATATAAAACTGAGTGCTGTGGAGCAAGCTTAAGCCTTACCGCTACCGGCACTGTTAATAAAATGGTTGCAAGAATTGTTGATATGGCAGCAGAAGCCGGTGCCAATGCAATAGTCACAGCCTGTCCTCTTTGTCAAATGAATCTCGAGGTCAGGCGAAATGAGAGCAATAGTAATATGCCGGTATTTTATTTTACAGAATTAATTGCTCTTGCTTTAGGCATACCCGAATGCAAGGATTGGTTCGCCAAACATATAGTTGATCCTCGTCAATTATTAAAGTCTTTGTCTTTAATCTGATTATGGAGGTTTATCCAGTCGTGACCAATAATATTGAAAATACCAACACCATTCTCGGATCAGTAATGGTAGTGGGAGCAGGAATAACCGGGATACAGACTGCTCTTGACCTGGCTGACACAGGATATAAGGTTTATCTGGTGGAAAGATCTCCTGCCATAGGCGGACATATGCCAATGCTGGATAAAACCTTTCCAACTAATGATTGCTCCATGTGCATACTCTCACCAAAGGTTGTCGAGTGTGGCAAACACCGTAATATTGAAATACTTACCCAGTCTGAGATTGTCGAAATAAATGGAGAACCCGGGAATTTCAAAGCCTCTGTTCTAAAAAAATCCCGCTTTGTTGACCCGGATAAATGCCTTGGTTGCGGAGCTTGTGCAGAGGTCTGTCCTGTAAAGATTCCCAGTGAGTTCGATCAGAAGCTGGGAATTAGAAGGGCTATTTACCGCCCTTATCCTCAGGCTTATCCCAATGCCTTTGCCGTTGATTCTGAAAAATGTCTTAGATTGAAAAATCCCAAGGCTTGTGGCAGATGTCTCGAAGCGTGTCCTGTTGAAGCTATTGATCATAATATGCCCGATGATAACTTAACTGTAAATATTGGGGCTATTGTCCTTTGCCCAGGGTTAGAACTCTTTAACCCTGAGCTTAAAGGTGAGTATGGCTATGGTATTTATCCCAATGTAATAACGAGTCTCCAATTTGAACGCATGCTTAGTGCATCAGGTCCTTTTGGTGGACATCTGGAGAGAATTTCTGACGGTGGCAAAATAAATAAAGTAGCCTTTATTCAATGTGTAGGATCTCGTGATACTACAATTAATCAAGGCTATTGTTCTTCTGTTTGCTGTATGTATGCCACCAAAGAGGCACTGATAGCCAAGGAGCATCAGCCGGGCTTAGAGACGAAAATCTTTTGTATCGATGTCAGAGCCTTCGGAAAGGACTTTGAAAAATACTACAATAGAGCCAAGGATGAGCAAGGTGTCCAATACATTAAATCCAGTATTTCTTCTATTAAAGAGCTTCAGCAAAGCAAACAGCTCCGCCTGCAATATCATAATTCAGACAACCAAATTGAAGAAGAGGATTTTGACCTAGTGGTTCTTTCTGTCGGTTTGAAACCCACAAAGGGCGTTGCAGATCTAGCAAGAATTATGGACATTCCTCTCAATCATTATAATTTTTGTGCAACCCAGGAGCTTTCCGGGGTCAATACTATGCGACCCGGAGTTTATGTTGCCGGTGCCTTCAGCGGACCTAAAGATATTCCTGAATCTGTAATGCAGGCCAGCGCAGCTGCAGGTCAGTGTGCATCCTTTCTGAGTTCAAGCAGAAATACCTTGGTTACTGAAAAAACCTACCCGGCAGAAACTGAGGTGGCAGGTCAGGATCCCAGAATCGGAGTGATTGTCTGCAGGTGTGGTACTAATATAGCCTCAGTGGTTGATGTCCCGGCAGTGACAGAGATTGCCGGCGGGTTAGAAAATGTTGCCTATGCTCAAGAAACCATGTATGCCTGTTCTCAGGATAGCTTAGACAGGATAAAGGATTTAATAAAAGAACATAATTTAAACAGGGTTGTTGTAGCATCCTGCAGTCCAAGAACCCATCGCAGTCTTTTCCAAGACACCTTAAGAGATGCAGGATTGAATAAACAGCTTTTTGAAATGGCAAACATCAGAGACCAATGCTCCTGGGTTCACCGGGATAATCATGACAAGGCAACAACCAAGGCTACTGACTTAATGAAAATGGCTGTTTCAAAGGCTGCTACCTTAAAGCCTACAGAATCTGTTATTGTAGGAGTTACCCCCTCCTGTTTAATTCTCGGAGGGGGAATATCCGGCATATCAGCAGCTCTTTGTTTGGCAGATCAGGGTTATCTGGTACATTTGGTTGAAAACACTGAAAAACTGGGTGGCTTGGCCCTAAAGGTCAGTGAGGGCTTTAATGGAGAGGATATCCAAAAACACCTAGCTGAGAAGATCAATGCGGTAACAACCCATCCCTTAATAAAAACATATTACAACAGTACAGTAACTGATGTCTCCGGGTATATTGGTAACTACTCAACTACTCTTAACGATGGTAGCATAATCACCCACGGAGCTGCAATAATTGCTACCGGAGGCAATGGTTTAAAGCCCGAGGAGTATCAATATGGCCAGACATCCCGAGTTTTGAATCATGCCGATCTTGAGGAGGCTTTCATAAACAAGGATTCAAGGCTTAAAGATGCTCAGAATATAGTTATGATTCAATGTGTAGGTTCAAGAGATAATCAACGGCCGTACTGTAGCCGTGTTTGTTGCACAAGAACCATGAAAATGGCTCTGAAAATTAAAAAAATAAATCCTGAGGCCAATATAACTGTGTTGTATCGGGATATAAGAACCTATGGCTTTAAAGAGGATCTTTATTATAAGGCCCGCTCTCAAGGTGTTGTCTTTGTAGAATACAGCTCAGACAGCAAACCGGAGGTTTCATCTGAAAATCAACAAAATATATCTGTTTCCTTCGTTGATCCGGTTTTGAAAGAAATGATAAATATTGATGCTGATCTGTTGGTTCTTGCGGAGGCTATTATTCCTGCAGAAAGCAATAATGCCCTTTCAAAAATATTTAAGGTTCCTCTTAATGCTGATGGTTTCTTCCTTGAGGCCCATGTGAAGTTACGTCCGGTAGACTCTTCAGTTGATGGCATATATATCTGTGGACTGGCACATGGCCCTAAAAGTATGGAGGGATCAATAACTCAAGGTAAAGCAGCAGCAGGAAGAGCCTCTACTCTCCTCAGCCGCAAAACCCTTGAATCCCAAGGTGTCGTGGCTGTAGTGGACAAAAAGAAATGTGCTGCCTGTCTTACCTGTGTGCGGCTATGTCCCTATGGTGCACCTAAGGTGAAAAATAGTCGGGTTGAGATAGAGGCTGTACTTTGTCATGGCTGCGGATCCTGTGCGGGAGAATGTCCTAATAAAGCAATTACCCTCCAGGGCTATTCAGATGAGCAGTATGATGCCTCTATTTGCGGAATGTTTAATGACTAGTTTAAAAAAGCGCTGATACTTTTAAAGTATCAGCGCTTTAGAAACCTACATGATTTCCATCATCAAACCGGTCTTGGGAAAAGTCCTGTCCTTTCCACAATTTCAGGCACTACCTCTTCCCAAGCTATTGCCATAATATGAACCCCATGAACACCCTTAATATTTTCCTTAATGTGCTTTATATCTTCAACGCAGATGTTGACCCCTTCTTTTTTAGGGTCTTCCGCATTCTTAAGTCTCTCAATCAAGGAGTCCGGAACCATCATGCCGGCCACACCGGTCTGTATATACTGTGCAGCTCTCCAGCTCTTTAAGGGAGTTACCCCTGCCAATATATGAACTCTCTGGTCAATACCTCTTTCCCTAACCAACTCCATAAATCTTTCAAATCTCTCCATATCGAAGATACATTGGGTTTGAATAAACTGTGCACCAGCTTCAACCTTTTTTTCCAATCGGTCTACTCTGAACTCAAAAGGGTCGGCAAAAGGGTTAGCAACTGCGCCTATGTAAAATTCAGGCTGATGCTCCTTGATTTCCTCACCGGAAAAGAATTTTTTCTCATCTCTCATCTGGCGCAAAAGATAAATCAGCTGCATAGAGTCTATGTCATACACATTCTTGGAGCCGGGATGATTACCAAACCTCTGATGATCCCCGGCAAGACATAAGACATTCCTCATTCCCAAGCTATAAGCCCCCATTAAATCTGACTGCATGGCAATCCTATTGCGATCACGGCAAGTCATTTGGATAATAGGCTCTATTCCACCCTTTTTTATATGTACACCGGCAGCTATACTGCTCATTCGCACTATAGCAGTTTGACAATCGGTAATATTGGTGGCATCCACATGATTTTTCAGCATATCACAATGATGCATAATCCCCTCTGCTGAGGAATGCTTTGGAGGTCCGATTTCCGCGGTTACAGCAAATTTACCGCTGTCCAGTGTCTGGTGAAGCTTGCTTAAATAATTCATCCTATCATCACATCCTCCCTGACGGATTTGCGGGGACCACCATCTCTGGAGGTGGACCAGTCCTTTGGAGGTTCTATCTCCATAAGCTTTTCGAGCTTGCCCATTTTTTTCATACGCTCATAAATAAGCTGCCAGGCACAGTCCACTTCCTTGTCAATCTCACACTTGCCATTTTGGGAACCGCCACAAGGGCCATTTAAGATGCTTTTGGAGCATCTTACGATTGGACATATTCCACCTGTTTTGTCAAGTATGCAATTCCCACACATTCCACAGTTTTCCTCCCAAACTCCATGTTCCCGGGAGCCCCCTGCAAAATTGGTGTTTAGAGCCGGTACTATCCAATTGTCAAAGCGTTCTGCCAAATATTGAACCCCGACACCACAGGCTAAGGACACAACTGCATCTACATCCTTAATAACATCCTCTAAAGCCTCAACATATTCCGGGTCACATTGGCGAGTAGCTGTATGGGTCACTGTTTCCAACGGATTTCCTTCCAGCTTCCTCTTAATTCTCATGGCAGTGGCTAAAATTTCCGTTTCCTTTTCACCGCCGGAAAGACAGACTGTCACACAACCGGCACAGCCAATAAATGCCACTTTTTTATACTCTGCAATCATTTCAGCAATTTCCTGAATAGGTTTTTGCTGGGCAATAATCATGTCACATCGCCCCCTTTTAAGTTATTGGAAATACCTGCCTCCTTTAGAGGATTAGGCCCTAACTCCTTTATCCGGGCAGTCATTTCATTAGCAATTTCAGCAAATCTTGCTCCTTGGGCTGAGGAAAGATTATACATTTCTAACCGATCTCCCCCAACTCCTATTTCATCCAACAGCTTTTTAACAGCATTAACCCGTTTTCTTGCTCTAATATTGCCCTTAAGGAAGTGACAATCACCCTCCATACAACCGGCAACAAAAACTCCATCGGCACCCTCTTCAAAGGCGCCCAAAATAACCCGATGATCTATATTGCCAGTACAGGTCATCTCTACAATTCTTATATTGGTTGAGTACTGTAATCTCATGGAACCTGCCAGGTCCGCAGCAGAATATGCTCAATAATGACAGCAGAATGCAATTATCACCGGCTCAAAATCCATTTTAACCACCTCTCTGCCTTATCAGTAAAGCACAAATTTATCATTATCCAGGGTTAATTGCCAATCAAGTAAAGACCCTGAAGTATTGTCAAAATATTATTTAGGGATTAATTCCTTTGAGTTGCCAAAATAATACACTTTGGCGGAAAAGATTGATACTGGAAACGCACCCGGCCTTTACCAGTATCAACCTTTTCAAGTATAAATAATTAAGCGTTATCTCTGTCTGCAGGTTTTAAGAAAGGAGTCACAATAAATATCCTTGTTCATTAACACATTGGCAGCTGCTACTGCATCAACAAGATCAGGATCATCCATGTCTGCAATAGCAGAATCCAAGCCTACTGCCATTGCCATAATCAGAAAGGTTCTATTTAGCAAATGCCTATTGCTGCAACGCTGGGAGGTGTTGGAAAGACCAAGGGTAGTTCTTACACCGGGAGCCAGCTCTTTAATCTGACGAATTGCTTCCAAAACCTCAACTCCATGCTCCTGAGCAACATTTGCCGGAAGCATGAGTGGGTCAATATATAGATCTTCCATTGGTATACCATGGGCATCAGCATTAACTACTATC
>JAAXTT010000209.1 GCA_013336365.1 Peptococcaceae bacterium | reverse complement strand
TATTTACTGATTAATGAGCTTCAAAATTTTGTTCAAGATAATACACTGTAGCTCCGGTATTTACCAGGATGCCGATTTCATTGGAATAGGGATCAAGATTATTATAGGTCAAATCTATCGTATCCCCGGCACCAAAGCCCTCATTTGCTAATAATGGTGTGATATCCATAACTTGGTTGTGGCTGAAATCAAGCTCTATTAGGTTGACCAAGCCTGCTAAGGCTGAAATATCGCTAATGGCATTATGGCTTAAATCCAAATACTGCAAATTGGTCAATCCTCCCAAATCAGATATATCAACGATGTTATTGTAGCTGAGATCAAGTTCTACCAGATTTGCAAGTCCTGCCAAGGCTGAAATATCCTCCAGAGGGGTGCAGCTAATAACCAAGGTTCCCAGGTTGACGGCATATTCCAGGCCTGTCAGGTCAGAAACATCAGATTCCACCATTGACAGGTAGGATAAATTTGCCATGTCCTCCACAGTAATCTCTGCCTCAGGTATTTCCAGTTGTTCTCTTATCTCCTCCTCCAGATAGGCGTCATTAAAGGTTACAATATTTTCATTATCCCCTGGATTTTCTTCTGAGGTTGTTACCTCTATGCAATTGGAGGTGATGATTTCTGAGCCGTCAGTGACCTGAACAAAGTAATAATAAGTTTGTCCGGGCTCTGCTGTGAAATCGCTATAAGCCTGACTTCCTCCCGGAATAGTGTCAGCTAGGGTTTCTGCATTCAGCAGGCTGTTTATAGTGTTTCTTTTTACAGTGTAATAAAGCAATCCTTGGGAAGGGCTGTCATCCCAAAGTAGTTCATTATAGATGCCGTCCAGGTCAGAATTACTACTTACCTCTAAATCAGAAGGGGCAAGAAGACTGCCTGGGGTCAGTAAAATTACATCCTGATCAAAGACAGAGGCAGCATTGTAGGAAAGCTGTAGGGCTGTTTCCCCATCTCCCAAGCTAATGCCTATGGTGGCAGATGCCCCATTGTCATCCTCAGTTCCGAAGGTTGTGTCATTATACAAAAACAGGATTTCATTTGAGCCTTCAAAAAGGATGGCCTGCAGATCAACAGTATTTGGAGTTTCTTCATATTGGTCCTCCAGATACCATTGAACAACCAGCTTTCTGTTTGGCTCGGAACCAATAACTTTGTAATAAACACCGGCTGTTTCCTGATTGGCTATAAGATCATCAAAGAAGGGTGCGATTATAGGTGAACCGGTGCTTGGGAAGGAGTAGTTTGAATATTCATCACTGCCTTCACCAAAGGTCAGATAGCCATTGGTGCTGACAAACACCTGGTTGTAAGTACCATTATAGAAGCTGAAATCAAAACCGATAGGGATTTCAATAAAGTCGTCATCGGTATGGGAATAATATTCTGCCGTATCATCCTCTACCAAGCTGTTAAAATCAAATGTCGGACCATCAGGGTCCTGCTGGGTAACAATTCGATAGCTTACAATTTCAGCATCAGCTACGCTGACAACCAATTCAGTGGCCGGGCTTAGGACAGGTTGTCCCACCAAGGATCCGGAATGGGCAACCGGGGTAACCTGGACAAAAAGGTATTTATCCAAGTCATCCTGAGTTACTGTATACTGGTCTTCAACGGAGGCTTGAATAACTGTTTTATCAGAGCCATCCTGAATGGTTCCTCGATACCAGGCAAAAATAGTATTTCCTTCCGGATTGTGCTCCGGATCAAGGTAAATATAGTCAGCAGTCAAGGTCTCCCCAATGGCTGCGGTTCCGTTAATTGTCACCTCCAGTGCTGCCGGAGGGCTATTGTTGGAATTATGACCGTTATTCCCATTATTCCCGTTATTTCCCGGAGGAGCCGGGGGCTGGGAAGGCAGGTTATTAACTGTGTTATGCAAGGTGTTCAATATGGTGTTCAGAGTCGAGGTAATCACCGGTGGATTTAATGGTAGTGGTGCAACCGGTGGCACAATAATTGATGGTGGCGCAATCGGCAACAGATTGGGCATAAAAACCGGGATTATCTGCGCAGGTGGTGGTAGCACCAGCTGGCTTGGTGTGGGAGGAAGACTGTTTTGGATTAGATTGGCTCGCTCCTCAACCCAACTTGTAACCGCTGACCAGTTTTGTACTGCTGCCGGGGGCATAGGTGCCGGCGGTGCAGGTGGAGCAGAGGCAGAGGTCAACAGGGTTTGCTGTCCTCCAATCAGTGAGGTGGTCACACCGCCGGAGCTTACTGTTGCTGAACCGGTAAGAAGAATAGTGGTTTGTCCACTTTGGGTTATCATA
>JAAXTT010000090.1 GCA_013336365.1 Peptococcaceae bacterium | reverse complement strand
AAATGGTTTTCCGGGGGCTCAGTAAAGGTGCTTCCTCTACCGGAGGATGGAATTCTAAAGAGCTGCAACTATTTGGATTGGCTTGGAGCTGCTTTGATCAGACATAAAAAATATGGTGGAGCACTAAGGATACACGTTAGGAATTTGGATGATAATCCGGAATATTTATTAGATGATCCTTCTGATTGGAGTATTAATATACAGAGAAAATCTGATATAACAAAGAATTTAACATCAAGCTCCCAGGTTGATTTTGGTGTTTTGCAGGATAAACAGAAAGCAGCTGACCTTGTAGCCCGGACTGACTGGTTCGGGGAGATAGACAGAAAGCTAAGTTGGAGATACCCATATCAAAAAGGTACCCTTGTTCCTGCGAAGCTTTCAGTTACTGAGCTAAAGAGATATTTTGAATTGGGCTTGCCACAAGATGCGTATTTGTTATCCGGACAAAAAATGGTAAAAAAGCCGATGTTTCTGGAGTCAAAATCAGAACTTTCTTCTGCAGAGGCCGGGACTGCAATGCATTTTATTATGCAGCATCTTGATTTTTCAGATATTGACATATCCGGGCAGATAAAAAAAATGGTCAACAGAGACTTAATAACTTTGCAGCAGGCAGAAAGTGCAGATCCGGAAAAAATAACAGGCTTTATTAATTCATCGCTGGGTTTGAGACTGGCTGCCTCCGGAAAAATCAACAGAGAGGTTCCCTTTAATATTGAGATACCCTGTTATGAGATATATCCCGATCTACGGGAAAGTATTTATCATGGAGAAGCTATTCTGCTTCAAGGGGTTATCGACTGCTATTTTGAAGAACCGGATGGGTTAGTTTTGATTGACTACAAGACTGATTATGTTGCTGATTATTTACCGGACAGTTTAAAGGAAAAATTCAATTTACAGATTTCATATTATGCAAGAGCATTGGAAATGCTGTCTGGTAAGAGGGTCAAGGAAAAATATGTATATCTGTTTTGGAATGGAGAGGTATTGACCTTTTAATAGAGGGTGAGAATAGTATTGACCTGTATTAGAAGGAATATGTTAATATAATTAGAATATGATTATGATAACCAATAGTTGTTTAGGTTGTGTCTAGTATCCTCTTTAAATATATGGGAGTGATTCGGTCAAGCAGATTGATAAAGATATTGGAGGTGGAGTGAAATGAGTAATTATACCAATCAGATTATTAGTAATTATCAGATTAGGACACTCTCCAGAGAGCAATTGCAAGGTAATTGGGTTAAGGTTGTACTTTTATGCCTGGTTGCAATTCTGATTGCCGGCATGCTCGGAGGAATTTCCCGAATTGGTCCAGGTATTAGTTTTCTCGTTTCAGGTCCGTTAAATCTAGGCATTGTATCATGTTTTTTAAAATTAATAAGAAAAGAAGAATTCAGATTTGAAAACCTATTCGATGGTTTTAAAAATCTTGCTTCAGCACTTATCTTAAATATCTTGATTGGTGTATTTGTATTTCTATGGTTATTATTGTTTATAATACCCGGAATTATTGCAGCCTATAGCTTTTCAATGGCATATTATATTTTATCCGATGAACCAAGTCTAGGTGCGATGGAAGCTATAAATAGAAGCAAAAAAATGATGATGGGATATAAATGGAAACTTTTTTCCTTGCACTGTAGCTTTATTGGCTGGGCAATCCTGTCAATTCTGACATTAGGTATTGGTTTTTTATGGTTAATTCCCTACATCAAAACAGCAACCGCAAATTTCTATAAAAACTTAAAAGATATGACGATGAACATGCAAGAGGAAAAGAGTGTTGATTTGATATAATCAGTAAGCAATCTATAATAAGAATATATAAGATATACTATGATATTTGGAGGGATAGAAATGAAAATAACCTTTTTGGGTGCCGCTCACACAGTAACAGGCTCATGTTTTCTAATAGAAACTAAGCGCAGCAAGGTAATGGTTGATTGCGGAATGTTTCAAGGTCCCAAGTATATTCGGGAAAGAAACTACAAGCCCTTTTTGTTTAATCCCGAAACTATCGATTTTGTTCTGTTGACTCATGCCCATATAGATCACAGCGGGATGCTGCCCAAGCTTATAAAACATGGATATCGAGGGAAAATACTGGCTACAAAGGCAACGGTGGATTTGTGCGAGGTAATGCTGCCTGACAGTGGATATATTCAGGAAAATGAGGTTGAAAAGATAAATCGAAAAAATCTGCGAGTTGGTAATCCCTTACTGGTTCCCATATACACAGAGGATGATGCAATAGAATCGTTAAAAAGATTTCAGAGGGTTAATTATCAAGAGAGGATAAAGCTGACCCCAGAAATAGAGGTTAGGTATAACGATGCGGGACACATTTTAGGTTCGGCAATATTGGAGTTATGGGTTAATGAGGCCGGGGAGAAAACAAAGCTGGTTTTTAGCGGTGACCTAGGAAACAAGGAAAAGCCATTTTTATTTGACCCAACTGTTATTGACGAGGCTGATTATGTTGTAATGGAATCAACCTATGGAAAAAGAAGTCATGAGGATAGACAGAACACGGTAGAGATTTTACACGATATTGCTTGGGAAACGCATAAAAAGGGTGGAAATCTTATTATTCCGGCCTTTGCAGTAGAAAGAACTCAGGATCTGCTTTATGAAATTAATCTTCTTGTAAGAGAGGGTCGTTTCCCTCCCATGGATATATATATTGACAGTCCTATGGCAATTGCGGCCACGGAGGTGTTTAAGCTTCATGAGGCATACTTTGATGATGCTACTAGGGAAATTATCAGAAGAGGTGAAAATCCTTTAAATATGCCGAGTCTGAAATATTCCAAAACTATGGAGGATTCGATTGCCCTTAATAATATAAAAAAGGGTGCAGTAATAATTTCCGCCAGTGGTATGTGTGATGCAGGCAGAATAAAGCATCATCTCAGACATAATCTTTGGAGACCGGAAGCTACAATTCTTTTTGTAGGGTATCAGGCACCGGGGACAAAAGGGGCAAAGTTACTTGAGGGTGTTGATTTTTTAAGAATATATGGGGAAGAGATTAAGGTTAGAGCGGATATTCGTAAAATCGATGGCTATTCTGCCCATGCTGACCAGGAGGGGCTTTTGGATTGGGTAGCAGGCTTCTCAAAAAAACCCAAGAAGATATTTTTGGTCCATGGTGAGCTTGAAGCAGCAGAAGCTCTTGGGCAATTAATTGAGGAAAAATATGCCATCAAAATAGAGATTCCAAAATGGCAGGATGAATATGATATTACTGTTGCTGCAGCATATACCAAGGAACAGGTTTCTGATGCTCAAAGAGCAGTCAGTGAGAAATTGCAGAGAATTATTGACCGGAGCAAGGGGGAAAAAGAGCTTACCAGCATTATGCATCAACTGAATGACTTAGAGGTATTGCTGGAAAAACTGGAGAAAGCTGATGAAAAAGAAATTGGTCAATAATAGTGTTTATCAGCAGATCAGAGAGTTTCAGGGATTAAGATACCTTAGCTTTGATTTGCTTGAGAAAACCGGTATAGTGAATCATGCCTTTACCACCAGACAGGGAGGCTTCAGTCAGGGCTCATGTAATTCTCTTAATATGACCTTTACGGACAATGACAGAGCTGACAGGGTTGTGGCCAACCGAGAAAAGGCTGCTCAGGCACTTGGTTATAATCTTAAGCAGATGGTTTGTGGACAGCAGGTCCATGGCACTTCAATAAGGACTGTAAGTGAGATAGATAAAGGCAGAGGGAATATAAGTTATCTTGATTCGATTTCAGACACTGACGGACTGATTACAAATGTCCCGGGTTTGCTGTTAGCAAGCTTTTATGCTGACTGTGTGCCTATTTTTCTGGTTGATCCGGTAAAAAAGGTGATTGGACTTGTCCATGCAGGTTGGAGAGGTTCAGTGGCAAAAATTGCAGAATCTGCAATTTTTGCGATGAATAAATCCTACAAAGTAAAACCTGAGGATTGCTTGGCGGTTATTGGTCCGTCAATTGGAGCATGTTGTTATGAGGTTGATGAGTTGGTGCGTGAGAATGTTGCTGAAAAATGGTTAGAGCCTGAGAAATATTTTTCTTTTGTTAAGCAGGGGCACTGGAGGTTGGATTTGCCACTGCTTAACAAAGACATTATGATAAATGCAGGGCTTGCAGAGGAAAGTATTTTTCTTTCAGGAATTTGTACAGCCTGTAATCAGGATTTGTTTTTTTCCTACAGAGGTCAAAAGGGTGACTGTGGGCGGATGGCTTCTCTTATGGGTCTCAAGATTTAGGTGAAGATTGAGGGAGGTATTTTCTTTTGTACAGAATACTGGTTGTGGATGATGAGCAAAATATCTTGGAGCTGATAAAGTATAATCTGGAGAGGGAAGGATATCAGGTTATTTTGGCATCAGATGGAATAAGTGCTGTTACTATTGCCCAGAGAGAAAAACCAGACTTGATTTTATTGGATGTGATGTTGCCCAAGCTGGATGGACTTGCTGTTTGTAGAGAGCTTCGCAGCAGTGAGGTTACCAGAAAAATTCCAATTATTATGCTTAGTGCTCGAGGCGAAGAATTGGATAAGGTTTTGGGTCTGGAAATGGGTGCCGATGATTATGTAACCAAACCCTTCAGCAGCAGGGAGTTATTGGCCAGAATCAAGGCCAGTCTGCGAAGACAGCAGGATGATAATTTATCAGATTCAATTTCAAGTGAAGATTCTATCGTTAGCAGAGGACCTCTTCTAATTGATCAAAGCAGATTTATGGTGACGATAAATGGGCAGCGTCAGGATTTGACCCCCAAGGAGTTTGATTTGCTTTGGTTTTTAGCCAGAGAACCAGGCAAGGTTTTTACCAGGGATTATCTTTTGGAAAAAATTTGGGGCTATGATTATGTTGGTGATTCTCGAACTGTGGATGTTCATATTCGTCATATCAGACAGAAATTCGAGCAAATTACGGACTGTCCCCAGTTTATTGAAACTGTTCGGGGAATAGGTTATTCATTTAAGGAACTACAGTAGTTTAAAGGCTTATTGTAAAATATTTGATGATTTCGCAGGAAATAAATTTTTTCCTGTCGAATAACATAAACGACTATCTTTATTCAGGAGTGATTGCAATGATTTTGGGTGCCGGAAGAGATGACCTTGATAACCAGGCACACCAAAAAAAGATAGCCCGGTCTTATTTGAGCTCAAAAAGGATATTTGTTTTAGCTATTACAATAGGGATAATATTTTTATTTATTTGGAGATTTCTTGGCTCATCGGAAACCGGTCCTTTAATAATTGGGGAGCTGGAGGAAAAATATCCTGCTCCGGGGTTGCTGGTTCGCAAGGAGACAGTTATTGATGCCCCGGTTGATGGTCAACTGACTCTTCTGGTTGAGGAAGGAGAGAGAGTCAGGTCCGGTGAGGCCATAGCCCAAATTGAGGTTTCCGAACATTTTTCAGCTACTGATTCCAAAACGGGTTTTGTGGTCATCAGATCACCTGAGTCCGGGGTGGTTATGACTGTTGATGGCTATGAGGATATCCTGGATTTTGGAAGTAAAGATATCTTGAAAATTTCAAAAAGCACCCTAAGTGCATTGGATGATAGGGCTAATAAGCCTACAAGGCTTGTTAAGGGGCAGCCTGCTGTTAAGATAATTGACAGCCTTGCTCCATTAATGATTTACCTGGAGGTTCCCGGAACTTTTTCCAAGGATAGAATTGCTAAGGGTAAAGTAATTTCCTTTATTTGGGATAAGGAGTATTATGGTGGTGTTATTATTGATTCAGTGGTTGGTCAACCAAGCTCCTATGTTTTGCTTAAGGTAGGCAGTTATCCTGAATCTTTTTACAAAAACAGACGGATTAAGCTTGACTTAAGTGGAGAAAGAATCTCGGGTTTTATTGTAGAAACTGATTCTCTTGTGGAAAAGAATGGTCAGACCGGTATATATATAGCAAAAAAATATAAACATAAGTGGGTTCAAGTCAAGGTTGAAGGCAGGGTAAAGGACCAGGCTGCCATTACTGGGAAGGAATTGGTTGCTGGCAG
>JAAXTT010000208.1 GCA_013336365.1 Peptococcaceae bacterium | reverse complement strand
AGAAGCATTACCAACTGTGATGCAGGGACCCTGTATTTGATTGAGAATGATACCTTAATATTTACCATAATCCAAAATGAATCCAAAAACATATTTCTTAATGACCCCAAGGAAATCAATTTACCTCCGGTTCCCATGGCCAAGGGGAATGTTTCCTCTTATGTAGCTATGACCGGAAAGTCTATTAATATCCCGGATGTTTATACCTATCCGGATTTTGATTTCTCCGGACCACGTAATTACGATAAAATAACAGGCTACAGGACTAAGTCCATGCTGGTAGTGCCTATGGAAAACCATGAGAGTGAAGTGATTGGAGTTTTGCAGCTGATCAATTCACTGGAGGCAGACAAAAAGGAAATTAGACCCTTCCCCGGCTATTATGAGAAGGTTATTGAGTCCCTGTCATCCCAGGCGGCTATTGCTTTAACCAATATGTCCCTGATCAAGGATATAGAGACACTGTTCAGTGCTTTTGTTGAAGCTATTGCTGCAGCCATCGACCAGAGAAGTCCATATAATGTCAATCATACCCGCAGGGTTGTGAAAATCTCCAGAGCAATGGCAGAAGCGGTAAATAAATCCGGTCACTGGGGCGAGCAGGTCTTTGATGAGGAGAGGATAGAGCAGTTGATGATGGCCGGCTGGCTTCATGATATTGGCAAGATTACTACGCCTTTGACAGTAATGAATAAGGCCACTCGCATGGAAGGAAAAATCTCTCTGGTTTTACAGAGGCTTGATTATATCCGGGAGTTGGAAAAGGCGGACTCGTTTAAAAAACAGCTGCAATTTGCCAGGGAGGGCAAGGAGGAAGCGCTTGAAATTGAGGAACAGGTCCTTGCTGACAAAATAAAAAAACTTGAGGAAATAAGAGAGCTGGTTATCAGCTGTGATAATCCTACAAAATTTATTAATGAGGATATCAGCAGTATGCTGCGCCGGGCTGCCCAAAATACTTATCTGGACCAGGAGGGCGAGGTTCAGTTATATATTACCCCTGAGGAATTGGAAAACCTCTGTATCTGCAAGGGTACCCTGACAGAGGATGAACGGAAGACCATGGAGGACCATGTGGTGGTTACTTCCAGGATGCTGGAGAAAATACCCTTTATTAACAAATTTAAAAAGGTAAATATTTTTGCGTCCATGCACCACGAATTGCTGGATGGAACCGGTTATCCCCAAGGTCTTGCAGGGGAAGAGATTCCTTTAGAGGTTAGAATATTGGCGATTGCTGATATTTATGATGCCCTTACAGCTGCCGACCGCCCTTACAAAAAGGCACTGCCTAATGAGGTGGCCATATCCATTGTTGAGTCAATGGCAAAAGAGGGCAAGCTTGATGGGCAGCTGGTAAGCCTTTTGAAGGAATATGAGGTTTGGACTGAGGTTGACCGGTCGGGTAATTGAGGGAGGAAATATTATTTATAAGCTATCTGGCAGGAAGATATTTTGGGTAACCTTGCTGAATGGGTTGATTACAGCGGTTCAGCTGGTGGGCGGGGTAATCTCCGGAAGTCTGGCCCTGATCTCAGATGCTGTACACAACCTGAGTGATACTGTAGCCATTGCCTTGTCCTATTTGGCCTTTAAGATAGCTCAAAAGCCAAAGGATGCTAAAAGAACCTACGGCTACAGAAGAGCAGAAATTATTGCCGCCTTTATTAACTCCGCAGTGCTAACCGGAATTTCAGTTGTACTTATTTTTGAGGCAATAAGAAGATTTAATTCCCCTGTTACTATCAATGGTAACCTGATGATCTCTGTTGCAGCTGTGGGATTGGTGGCAAATTTACTCTCAGTATACCTGCTGGAGAAGGATTCCCATCACAGTATCAATATAAAGTCCAGCTACCTCCACCTTCTGGGGGATGCCTTGACTTCAGCGGGGGTGGTATTGGGGGGCATTGCCATAAAGCTTTGGGGCATTATCTGGGTAGATCCTCTGATTACCCTTTTGATCTCGGTATATATCCTGATTGAGGCTTGGAAGGTTGTAAGGCGCACAGTATCGATCCTGCTTCAGACGGCGGCACCCTTGGACTATGATTTACTAAAGCTTGAGGTGGAGAAAATCAGCCGGGTAAGAAATATTCACCATGTCCATACCTGGATGACTGATGAAAAAACCATATATTTCGAAGCCCATATCGATCTAGAGGATATAATGCTGTCAGAGGTTGAAGCAATATATCAGGAGATTGAGGACCTGCTCATTAGCAAATTCGGGGTCAGCCATATAACTCTTCAGCCTGAGGTAGACAGATGTACCGATAAAAA
>JAAXTT010000089.1 GCA_013336365.1 Peptococcaceae bacterium | reverse complement strand
GGATATCTCTTCAGCAGCATTTTTCATGGTGGCTGCAGCAATAACCCCTAATTCAGACCTTACCATAAATAATGTAGGGATAAATCCTACCAGGGACGGTATTATTGAGGCACTAAAAAGCATGGGTGCAGACATTCAAATACATAATCCAAGAATAACCAACGGAGAGCCTGTAGCAGATATTCGGGTTAAATCATCTAAGCTAAAGGGCACAGTAATTCAGGGAAATATTATCCCTCGTCTTATTGATGAAATACCTGTTTTAGCAGTGGCAGCAGCAGCAGCTCAGGGTGAGACCCAAATTAAGGATGCAGAGGAATTAAAGGTGAAGGAATCCAATAGGATAGCTTCAGTGGCAAGAAATTTAAGAAGCTTTGGTGTGGATATTAAAGAAATGAATGATGGGCTAAAAATATTGCCGGGTGGAAAACTGACCTGTGCAAAGATAAATCCCGGGCTGGATCATCGGATTGCAATGTCCATGGCTGTAGCAGGAATGATTGCAGAGGGAGAAACAGTAATTGATGATTTTTCAATTGCTGATGTGTCCTTTCCCGGCTTCCTCGAGATTTTAGAAAGAGTCAGTTTTAATTAAAAAAGCTGATTTATTATTAGAAAGGCTGAATAGATATGGGGATAATGAAACCGAAAGCCATTGCTATTGATGGACCGGCAGGTTCCGGCAAAAGCACTGTTGCCAGAGAGGTTGCCAAGGCGCTTCAATGGAAACACATAGATACAGGTGCAATGTACAGAGCAGTTACTTACCTGGTTCTGAAAAATAATATTGATTTAAATAATATTGATTTAATAAGTAGTCTTGTTAATAATGCAAGGATGGAAATAAGCAATGACCCCAACCGAGGAAATGAAATTTTTATTAATGGGGAAAATGTTACCAAGGCGATAAGGGAGCCCCTGGTTACTAAAAATGTTTCTTCTGTTTCAAGCATTGAAGGTGTAAGATTAGCTTTAGTCTCTTTACAAAGAATTCTTGCAGCCAAGGACAATGTGGTAATGGAGGGCAGAGACATTGGCTCTGTTGTATTGCCGGAGGCTGATTATAAATTTTATATTACTGCATCCTCTTCAGAAAGAGCGTTAAGACGATCTAAGGACTTGGAAAAGATGGGATTTAAAATTGAACTAGATGAACTACAGAGGGAAATTGAAGCCCGGGACCATATGGACAGTACCAGAGCTGTTAACCCTTTAAAAATTCCGGTTGATGCAACAGTAATTGATTGTACAGCAATTACTGCAAAGGAAGTTGTAAACTTAATCGTTAATAAGGTTATGGAGGAAAGTGCTTAATGTTTTACCGGTTGGCATGGAGCTTTTGCAGAGTTGTATTGATTCTGGTTCGCAGGCTGGAAATTAATGGTCTGGAAAATGTGCCTGTAAAAGGAGGACTCGTGGTAGTCAGCAATCACAGAAGCTATTGGGACCCTATGATTGTGGGATGCTCTCTTCCTAAAAACAGACAGGTTTTTTTTATGGCAAAGGAAGAGCTTTTCAAGGTACCCATATTGAGAAATGCAATAAAATGGGCCGGTGCCTTTCCGGTTCGAAGGATGGGTGCCGATCGCAGTGCCATCAGAACAGCACTAAACCATTTAATTTCCGGTAGAGTGGTAGGTATTTTCCCCGAGGGAACAAGAAGTAAAACTGATCAATTGTTGGAGCCACAGATTGGAATGGCAATGCTTTCCACCAAGGCCGGAGTACCAATACTGCCGGTTGCAGTTGTCGGTTCAAAGGGCATTTTTGGAAAGGTTGTTGTTAATATCGGGCAGGTTATTTTAGCAGTAAAAGAGTCTACCGGAAATATTGAACATAAATATAGTCGTTCAGAGCTTGTTGAATTGAGTTCTGATGTTATGAACAAGGTTGCTGAGCTATTAGAGTCAAGGGGTTAAGTGGTGATAAATGTTGAAGATTATTATAGCTGAAGATGCAGGTTTTTGCTTCGGAGTTAAAAGGGCCATTGATTTAGCTGAAAAATCTGTAAATGAAGGAAATTCGCAGGTTTTTTCCTTAGGACCATTGATTCATAATCACCAGGCAGTTGAAAAGCTGTCTCGTGCAGGAATTAAGGTGATTGAGAATTTAAGCCAGGCAGACAGAGGTAGCATTGTAATTATCAGATCTCACGGTGTTGGTCCGGAAACTTATAAAGCCGGAACTGATTTAGGCTTGATATTAGTTGATGCAACCTGCCCATTTGTTGCAAAGGCTCAAAGAATCGCTCAATCAATGAATTCTAAAGGAATACAGGCAATTTTAGTTGGGGATGAGCACCATCCGGAGGTTATTGGGATCAAGGGTTGGACTGATGATAATTTGATAGTTATCAAGGATGCTGAAGACGCTACAACTAGGTTATTGCCTCAAAGAGTCGGGATTTTAGCCCAGACAACTCAATCAAAAGATATTTTTGATTCTGTAGTTAATAAAATTAAGGAAAAATGTCAGGAGGTTGTGGTTTACAACAGCATTTGTAATGCTACTAAGCAACGACAAGAACATACAATAGAGCTGGCTGGAGAGGTTGAAGTGGTAATTGTTGTTGGTGGCAGGGATAGTGCAAACACCGGTAAGCTGGCTGCACTAAGCAGACAGCAGGGGACTGCCACTTATCAGATTGAGACGGCTGATGAGATTAATGCTGAGTGGTTAAATGAAAAAAAAATTATTGGAATTACAGCCGGAGCATCTACCCCTCAATGGATCATTCAGGAGGTAGAAAGAAAGATAAAGGAGCTGGATAAAATGAGTAACCTTGGACAAGAAAATGTTGATAATGAAATTGGTCAAGAGCAGGAAAAAGTGGAAGTAAATGAGATCGAGATAGACAGCAACAAGGGTGAGTTAACTGAGACAATGTCAGAAACAATTGAAATGAAGTCGTTTAAAACGGGAGAAATAGTTGAAGGCACAGTTGCTCAGGTAGATTCCGATGAAATATTGATTTACATTGGTGGAAAGTCTGAAGGAGTATTGCCTATAAGAGAGTTGTCTGATTTTGAAATATCTTCTCCCGATAACATAGTAAAGATCGGGGATAAAATAGATGTTATGGTAGTCAGGCTTGAAGACAGTGAGGGAAGACTGGTTCTTTCAAAAATCAAGGCAGATGCTGAAAAAATATGGTCTGCTTTGGAAGAAAAGCTTGGTAACGGTCAGCCTGTAGAGGGGATTGTTCGGGAAGCCATAAAAGGCGGTCTGCTGATTGATATCGGATTAAAGGCATTTATGCCTGCGTCCTTGGTAGATCGGAGTTATGTTGAGGATTTATCCGGCTTTATTGACAGAACGATTATGGCTAAAGTTATTGAGCTTGATTTCGAAAAGAAAAAAGTTGTGCTTTCCCGGAAGAGTATTCTTGAAGACGAATACTCTATAAAAAAGGAAGAGATGTTCAATAGTCTAAAAGATAACATGATTGTAGATGGTGTTGTCAAGAGACTGACAAACTTTGGAGCGTTTGTTGACATTGGTGGAATTGACGGTCTTCTTCATGTGTCAGAAATGTCGTGGCAAAGAATTAGTTTGCCGGCTGACATTCTTGCTGTTAATGATAAAATTAAGGTCATAATCTTGGGGGTAGACAAGGATAAGGAAAAAATATCTTTAGGATTGAAACAGCTTTCAGCAAGCCCCTGGGATAATATTGAGAAAAGATACAAGGTCGGGCAGGTTCTGGAGGCTGAGGTTGTAAGGATTGCCCCCTTTGGCGCCTTTCTCCGGCTGGAGCCCGGAATTGAAGGTCTGGTTCACATTTCACATCTTTCAGATAGTCATGTGACAAAAACCGAGGAAATTGTAAAAGAGGGACAGAGAGTAAATGTGAAGATTCTCAGTATTGAACTTCAGGAAAAGCGGATCAGATTATCTATAAAAGAGGCTGTCAGCGATGAGGAAAGAGGTATTTTGGAGTACAACCCGCAGAATAAAAATAATTTCAACTCTGAAATAGTCCAGGAAGAGAGTAATATAACTATAGGTGATTTGGTGGGGGATATATTAAAAAAGCTAAATAAATAACAAATAAGATAAAAGCAGACCTAAACAGTGGTTAATGCACTTGATTGCATTGACCACTGTTTGGTTTTTATGATTATCTGCAAAACTTGACTGAATCAGTCAAATATCGGATAATTAAGTAGCAAATTTGCCTTGAAGCATAAATATTTGGCGGATTTAGTAAAACCAGAGGATTTAGGCCTATGAAAAGTTTGGATAAGGCAAATGGATTGATTATTCTAGATACTGTACCGGGAAGTATTGCCGAAGAAATGGGACTTGAGCAGGGAGATTTGTTGCTCTCAATAAATGGTATCATAATTAAGGATATTTTAGATTATCAATTCTATAGTACTGAAAGCTATGTAACTATCAATATAGAGAAAAAAAACGGTGATTTTTGGGAGCTGGAAATAGAAAATGATGATGAGCAGGATCTGGGAATAATATTTTCTGTTACCGGTCTGGAGAAAATCAGCAGATGTAAAAATAAATGCATTTTTTGTTTTGTAGATCAGATGCCGAAGGGATTACGAAAAACCCTTTATGTTAAGGATGATGATTACCGCCTGTCCTTTACCCAAGGAAGCTTTGTCACCTTGTCAAATTTAACTCATGATGACCTGCTGAGAATAATAAGGTTAAAGCTAAGTCCCCTTTTTGTGTCGGTTCATACTACCAACCCAAAGCTTCGAGCAGAGATGATGGGCAATAAAAATGCAGGTCAGATATTATCTCAGCTAGAAACATTGACCAATGCAGGTATTGAAATAAATGCCCAGGCAGTAATTGTTCCGGGAATAAATGATGGTAATGAGCTGGATAGAACCATAGAGGACTTAATTGGTCTATGGCCGGGGGTAAGAAATCTGGCAGTGGTACCGGTTGGGCTTACAGGCTTTAGAAAAAACCTTGTGAAACTGGAAAAATTCAATAAAAACCAGGCCGGAGAGGTTGTTGCAAAGGTCAAGGCCTGGCAAAATCATTGTCTGAAATCCAAGGATTATCCGTTTGTTTTTGCCAGTGATGAGTTTTATTTTACTGCTGATAAAAAAATTCCTTCCGGCAGCAGGTATGCGGATTATCCTCAGATTGAGAACGGGGTTGGCCTGACAAGAATATTTTTAGATCAATGGAAGGCTATTAAAAAAATAATTCCCTTAAGGGTTGAAAAGAAGATTAAGGTCGTTATGGTTACAGGAATGCTTGGCAGGACAATAATTGAGCCTATAGTCAGCAAACTTAACGAGGTTCATAATTTACAAGTATCCTTGCTGACTGTGGAAAACAGCTTTTTTGGGCCAACAGTAACTGCTGCCGGACTCCTTTCTGGCTCTGATATTTTGATACATCAAGCAGAGCTCTCACAATATCAACTGGTAATTTTACCGGCAAATATGTTTAAAGCTGACAGTCGAATTACCTTAGATGATATTACTCTGGAGAAACTGGAAAAAGGAATTGGAACTAAAGTGAGTGTTGCTGAAGGGCCTAGGGAAATAATAAATACTATACTAGAGATAACAGGTGGCTAAATGTTTTTTAAACCGATAGTAGCTATTGTGGGAAGACCTAATGTGGGCAAGTCCACATTATTTAATCGTATTGTTGGGGAAAAACTTGCAATTGTTGAAGAGGTTGCAGGGGTTACTAGGGATAGGCTGTATCAGGATGCTGAATGGGCCAACAAGGCTTTTACTCTGGTAGATACAGGAGGACTTGATTATATAGAGCAAGATGTAATAACCAGCAATATTAGAAAACAAGCAGATATTGCCATCCAAGAGGCGGACATTATCATATTTGTTGTTGATTCCCGAGCCGGCATTAACCCGGGAGATCAAGAAATAGCAGAGGTTCTCAGAAAAACTGATAAACCCTTGGTTCTCGTTGCCAATAAGGTTGACGATTTTCAAGCACCTAATGAGTATCATGAGTTCTACAAGCTTGGTCTTGGCGAGCCTATTCCTCTTTCTGCTGCCCAGGGCTTGAATACAGGAGACCTTATGGATGCAATAGTTAAAAATATGCCGGAGA
>JAAXTT010000207.1 GCA_013336365.1 Peptococcaceae bacterium | reverse complement strand
ATAAGTACGGCATGACCCTTATCTCGTATATGCTTTATCGCCAAATCCAAGCCATAGAGAATTTTGCTTTTATGAAAGAAAAAAGTATCTGAGGTATTCAGATATTTTGGTTGATTCCTGTCATTATCCGCTTTATCTATAATTCTACCACCAAAGGCAACTACCTTTGCCTGATGATTGGAAACAGGAAAAATAATCCTGTTTCTAAAACGGTCGTAAACCCGATTACTGTCTCCTCCAACTAAGCCTATATCAATCAATTCTTTAGTCGAATAATTTCTGGTGCCAAAAAATCTAATTAGGGAATCCCACGAATTTAAGGCATAACCAATTTTGAATTCAGCAATCACCTTTTGAGAAATTCCCCTGGAAGCTAAGTAACGCCTAGCTGATTCAGCCTCGGTACTGCTTAGCAACTTTTGATGGTAAAAATCTCTGGCAAGACCATTTATTTCCCAGGCTCTTTCCTCTCGAAAGGCCTGTCTGCCCTTGTCCTGGGCATCCTCAAAGCTTGGAAGGACAATCCCGGCCTTGACGGCCAAACGTTTTACAGACTCCATAAAGGTCAGATTTTCTATAAGCATCAGAAATTTAAAAACATTGCCTCCGGCCTGACAGCCAAAGCAATAAAAAATCTGTTTTTCTGAGCTTACTGAAAACGAGGGGTCTCTCTCCTGATGAAAAGGACACGCCCCAACATAATTTCTGCCTCTTTTTTCCAACCGGACATATTGCCCGACAATACTTACAATATCGTTTTGTAACCTTATATCTTCCAGTGTGTCAGAGGGTATTAATGCCATAGTCTGATCACTGCCTTACAGGAAATATTACGACTACTCAAATTTCTACAATTAATAATTATTTCCTTCCCCATTTGCCCAGGTATTTAAATTATATTTATATAAAGCATTCGCCTAATTTGGCAATAATCCTGCCAAAGCAATCATATTACTCATTCATCAGGGCTGAAGGCCCTAGGTACAAAGTGCTTGGCAAATTGTTTAATTGCATAACGGTCAGTCATCCCGGCTATATAATCACAAGCTACTCTCTGAGGACCGTCAATTTCCACCTTATTTCGATACTCTTCAGGCATGGCAGATGGATTTTCCACATTATACTTGTATAAAAACTGCACTACATGCCTTGCCTTCTCTTCTTCCTTTTTAGCCTCTGAACCGACATATACATTGTCAAACATAAATTTTCGCAGGCTATCTGTAGCATTTTTGATATTGTGGCTTAAGGAAATCTCATTTTTCCCTGAGCTATGAGCAATGAGATCGTGAACCATGCTGTTTATTCTATCTCTATGACTAAATCCCAAAACCTCCAGACAATCTCGGGGCAGGTCAGCTTCATTTATTACCCCTCCCCGGAGGGCATCGTCGATATCATGATTAATATAAGCCACCCGATCACAGATTTTAACCACTTGTCCCTCCAAGGTAAATGGAATTCCAGCACCGGTATGATTCAGAATGCCGTCCCGTACCTCATAGGAAAGATTAAGCCCTCCATTACCCTCCAGCTCATCAACAATTCTCAAACTCTGTTCATTGTGCCGAAAGCCTGAAGGGAAAACTTCATCTAACGCCGATTCGCCGGTATGACCAAAGGGCGTATGTCCCAGATCATGACCCAAAGCAATTGCCTCAGTTAAATCCTCGTTGAGCCCAAGAGCTCTGGCCACTGTTCTGGAAATCTGAGCAACCTCAAGAGTGTGAGTCAATCTGGTTCTATAATGATCACCCTCAGGAATTAAAAAAACCTGAGTTTTATGCTTCAACCTTCTAAAGCTTTTGGAATGAATCAGGCGGTCTCTGTCCCGTTGAAAAACTGTCCTGAGACTACAGGGATCTTCAGGATGCTTTCTTCCCAGTGAGGAATCACTAAAGCAGGCCAATGGAGATAATATCTTTCTCTCGGTTTTTTCGTAGGACTGTCTTAAATTCACTTGACCCACCTCCCGGTTGACTGCAGTTAAATAAATATGCAATGTTAATAATATAAATTAATTCTCCTCAATACTTTCAACACCTTTTTTATATCCGGAACAAAAAAACCGGAGGCCGATTTTTAGGTCTATCAGCCTCCGGTTCTCTTTTTTTGCTATTTATTTTATTTATTGTTTATTTTTGCCTGGGCAGCTGCCAGCCTGGCTATCGGCACCCGGAAAGGGGAACAGCTTACAAAATCCAAGCCTATTTGCTGACAGAACTCTATGGAATTGGGGTCACCACCGTGCTCACCGCAAATACCAATCAGCAAATCCGGTTTAGCCTTTCTTCCCAGCTCTAC
>JAAXTT010000018.1 GCA_013336365.1 Peptococcaceae bacterium | reverse complement strand
AATAAGGGCAACCACAAAAAAGCTGACCAAAAGCTTGCTCCCGGTTTTTAGATTTAAAAAATATCCCACCTTAATTATGCCTCCACAAATCTAAAATAATTACCAAGACTGCTCCAAAACCTTTTCCACAAAAATCTTGGCGATTTCCTCATCGAATTGCGTGCCCGCATTTCTTTTTAACTCCCCGATAGCCTCATCCACACTCAAAGACTTCCCATAGGTTTTTTCACCGGTCATGGCATCATAAGCATCAGCAATGGTGATGATCCTTGCCTCCCAGGGTATGTCTTCTCTTTTTAGTCCCTTGGGATAGCCACTTCCGTCAAGTCTTTCATGGTGGGCTAAAACGTACTCTGCCAAGGGAGCGTATTCATTTAATGAGCTTAGAATACTATACCCTACCTGAGGATGTCGTTTTACTTCCTTCCACTCACATTCCTTAAGACTGCCCAGCTTATTTAAAATCTTATCCTCAATGGCAATTTTACCGATATCATGAAGCAATCCCGCTGTTGACAGTTCACTGACATGATCCTGATCAAGTCCCATAGCCCTGCCTATATCTGAACAAATTTGGCTGACTCTTATTGAATGTCTTTGTTCTCTGGCATTTTTTTCATATAAAGATTTAATAATAACCTTTATAGTTTCATATCTGATGCTACTTTTTTCTGACAGCTTATGTTGGTACATTTTATCCTCCGCTCTTTTAAAAACATCGGATACATCCTCGAAATCAGTGCTTTTTGTTCCACAGCCATAGGATATGGATAGATTGACTGAACCAATTTTCTCGATATTTATCTGATCGTTAATCCTTTTTCCGATCTCCTTAGCCTGGCTGAAATCAGTTTTTGACAGTAGCAAAATAAATTCATCTCCGCCAATTCTAGCTATGATCTCATCCTCTCGGCATTCCTTTGCAATTAATTGAGACACCCTCACCAAAAGCTCGTCTCCGAATTTATGACCAAAAGCATCATTAACCAGCTTAAGCCCGTTCACATCAATTAATATCAGAGAAATTGGAAGATTCCTCACAGTATCCAGTCTTTTTAGCTCTTCCTCAAAAAATCTTCTGTTATAAAGTCCGGTCAACTGGTCATGAAAGCTTAAAAATTCTATTTTTTCCTGTCGCTCCTTCTTCTCGGTAAAATCCCTGAAAACCAGGACAACTCCACTTATATGACCGCACTCGTCTTTGATAGGTGCGGCGCTGTCCTCAATCGGCCTTTCAATACCATCCTTGGATATTAATATGGTGTGATTTGCCAGCTCTATTATTTCGCCTCTTTCCATCACCTGCTTTACCGGATTATCGCATTTTTTACGGCTAAGTTCATTGACAATATTAAATACCTCTTCCAGTGGCCTTCCAAAAGCATCCTCCTGACTCCAACCCGTCAGCTGCTCTGCCACTTCGTTTATCAATACAATATTGCCTTGTCTGTCCACCGAAATAACTCCATCCCCGATTGACAGCAAGGTTGTTTTCAGTCTCTCTTTTTCTGAAAAAATCCAGCTTTCCATACTTTTTCTCTGGGTAATATCGATGTGAGTACCACTCATTAATAAAGGTTTTCCATCCTCTGTCCAGGAAACAACCTTTCCTCTGTCATTAACCCAGACAATACTGCCATTTTTGTGCAGCATCCGACATTCAATATCATAGTACTCCTTGGTTTTGGAAAAAACTCTGCTAAGCTGCTCTTGGGAGGCCTCCAGATCATCGGGATGCACAAATTTTAACCAGGTCTCAATGCTGACCGGCCTTAATTCATCCAGTGAATAACCGATTATCTCGGCCCAGCGCTCATTGAACAGCGCTTCTCCCGTCTGAACATTCCATTCCCAGGTTCCTACATTGGTACCCTCGAGAATATTAGCTATCCTTTCATGACTCCTTTTCAACGCCTCCTCGGCTATCTTCCTAGCTGTAATGTCCTGGCTTGAGCCCACAATATAAACCACTCTGTCAACGTCAAAAACAGGAGTTAAAGAGGTACTCCAAATTCTATTGACCCCTTTTATCGTCAAATCCTCTTCATATACTATAGGAACAGCCTCTCGTACACAACGGCTATAGTTGCTTGCAATCAGAGCTCCCATGCTTTTTCCAAGCAACTCTTGGGGTGTTTTTCCGTTCAATATAAGACCGGTACTTTCCTGATGACTTTTATTATTTCTAATATATCTAAAGCTGTCCGTTTCCAGAACCTCAACTAAAAACATACTATCCTGGGTACTGTTAAAAACAGTCTCATATTCCTGAGATAATTTAATAATATTGGCCTCTGCCTGCTTACTTTCCGTAATATCCCGAGCCGCAGCATAAATAAGACCACCTGCCGGGTGAGAGCGCCATTCAACAAAGCGATAGGAACCATCTATGCAGCGATATCTGTTTACGAAATTAAATATCTTTTTATTTTTAGCTAATTTATCGATAGACTCTATAGTAGAATCCAAATCCTCCGGGTGGATAAAATCCAGGAACTTCATTTTTTCCAGAACTTCCTTACTATATCCCAGAACACTTTCCCACTCTTTATTAACCTTTATAAAGTTGCCTTCTAGGTCAGCAATGCACAGCAAATCAAGATTTATATCAAAGAAGCTTTCCAGCTCCACAGTTTTTTTAAGCAGTTCATCCTGAAGCATCTTTCTGTCCGTAACATTACTGATACTAACAATATACCGTTTATTGTTCTCTCCTGTCAGATAGCTGACATCAATATTAAACCACCTGTCATCCTCTGGTACAATAGAATTGCAAATAAATGACCTTTTATCTCCATAATCAAAAGCATCCTTCAGAGCAGTAGACAATGGTTCTTTTATTTCTTCAGGGAAAATATCCTTGATATTTCTGCCAATAATGTCTTTTTTAGGCAGAAATAAAATATTGTCATCAGTAACAATGATATTTCTTACCCTTTGATTCTTATCCAGCTCAAGAACTATATCAGTAAGAGCAGTAAGAATAGTCTTGTTTTCCTCAAGACCTCTCATTTCCTTGGTGATATTCATAAAAATAGTGATAAAATAATATTTTTCAGGAGAATAGGCATAGATCCTAAACCACCTATTTAATCTCTCTGAAAACATATCAAACTCTACCACATCTCTGTCAATAGCAACTCTTCCATAGAATTTAATCCAGTCAAATTCATTATCATCAGATCCGGAAAATATCTCCGATAGTCTTTTCCCATTGATGTCAGAAATATTAAGACCGGTTAGCTCTGCAAAGGCCGGGTTTACCTCAATATACTCATAATCAATGGGCAGTCCTTCTTGATCACAAATAATCTTGTGATAAGCATATCCTATAGGAAACTCTTCAATTATCTTTTTATAAAAATCATTGTTCAATAAAATAAACAACCCCTTTTTGCCATATGTTTGTTATAGATATCTATAACAAACACCTATCAGTACAATAACGTCCATATTGACGTTGATATTGTCATCCAATACTGATAGGTGTCTGATATAGATTTTAATGTTAATGGCTTATCTTATCTGGGTCTCTATATGTCCTCACTGTCATCATCTTCCTCTGAGTCTAGAGACATTAAAGAAATTTCATCAATTACTACTTCCTTGTAGTTTTTGGAAGGAACATCCTCAAAGACATCTTCAAAGGACATTTCAGTAGTTATGCTGATTTTTCCATTAACAATAACCCCTTCCTCCAGCTTCAAGGTTCTAGCATCTATGTTCCCGTACAAAATAGCTGGGTTCTTTAATGACACAGAATTTGTAGCATTAACATTACCCTTTACCTTGCCGGCTGAAACAAAGTTCTCCGCCTGAATATCCCCGATTACAGTGGCATTGCCCATAAGGGTCACATCCAGCTTTCCGGATATATTGCCTTCAACAAAGCCATCCTTTATTGAAATCCTGTTTCCCTTAACATTGCCATATATTTTTCCGGTTAAAATAATATCTCCCTCAACACTGACATTGCCCTTGACATTACCGGCAATGCTAATATCGTTTGCTGACTGGATTTCTCCCTGGATTACTGTATCTTCAAGAATTATACTTTCCCTCTTTGAGCTACCGACAAAGGGATACTTGGGTGGAATATTGCTCATTGGTTTTATTTCCTCATTTCTAAAACCTGTGTATCTGTTGCCGGGATTGTTATTTGCAACCTCTTCAACAATATCCTCGTCATCTATAATACCTTTTTTCTTTCTGCCTAAACCAAACAATTCATTGACAGCTGTGGCAAGATTATTCTTATTACTCGACTCAGCTTCTTTTTCGTCAACAATATCCTCATTTTCCTGAACCATACTATCACCTCATACTTCCTTGTTAATATGCAAAGGTAAAGGGCTTTATACTACCATCAAGCTTTTCAAAGGAATACCCCATGTCCTGCAAATCGACAATTATATTCTCCAATGCGTCCACAGTAATATCCTTATCAGAAAGATCATGGAGCAAAACTACAGACCGGTCATTCTTACTGGCATTATTAACTACCGCCTGATAAATTGAGTAGCTGGTGGCAGAATTGCCGGTATCATTTCCACTGACATTCCAGTCATGGAAAGTAAAACCCCTGCGCAAAAGCTCTGCTAGCAATTCCTGATGTATATTGACATTATAAGGGTTGATGCTTCCTCCCGGCAGTCTCAATATGTCAGGCTTGACTCCGGTCAGCTCTTCAATTTTTGTAAAAATTTTATTGAAATCCTCCAAAAAACTGTCCACTGATTGATATATATCGGTGTATTTGTGGCTGGCAGTATGAATTGCAATAGTGTGACCCCTCTTAACGATCTCTTGATATATATGCTTGGAATCCTCACTATCATTGTAGACAACAAAAAAAGTAGCCTTCAAATCGTAATAACTTAGGATATCCAGAATATGCATCGTATTTCTGGATGGTCCGTCATCGAAGGTAAGAAAGATTGTTTTTTCGGGAACTGATTTAGTTTTTGCCTTTCTTTCAACATAAAGCTTGGGGAATTTTTTTTGATAATCAAGCTTGATATTTTCTGTAGCAGAACCTGAAATTTGTCCATCTCCGGTTAATTGAGTCAACTTACTGCTTAGCTGATTGTTTTTTTTATTTAAAACGATAGCCACTGTCAATAAGCTAAAAATAATCAAGCAAATGGTTGCCAGAATCAAGTGTTTAAAGAATAAAACACTGCCAAAATACTGTTGATCTTCTCGCTTAATATTCATTTTTATATTATATTTTAGATATATAAAATTGAAAAGACTTTTTTTATTACTCCTATAATGCGAAAGTTTGGAGACTGCCTAACAGCTGGCCAGCCAAGCAAGAAGTATTCCTGTGGAAAAGCTTGCAGATACATAAAAAACTGCCAGGTAAAATTGTCTTTTCTCTAATAAAATCAGGGTTTCAAACTCAAGAGTAGAAAATGTTGTATAGGCGCCCAAAAAACCAACACCCATAAAAATGATGGATTTTTCACTTAATTTGTCCATGAAAAATGGATTTAAGGCAATAAGGCCTAACAAAAAGCTGCCGGTGATATTAATGACGAAGGTCCCAAGAGGAAACCTGCCAAAATTTATCCCGGCGAAGAATAGCCCGATAAGATATCGGGCTATAGCACCAAAAAAACCACCAATGCCTACCAAAACAAAGTTATTCAACGATTTTCTCTCCCGGAGCCTCAATTCCACTATATAGACTTGAAACTGCCCGTCCAAGCTTTCTGCCCAGATAGGCCATTAATAATCCACCAAAAATACTGACCAACACATAAAAAACAAGCAATCCTGCTGAAACCCTGCCAATTTCAATTGCCTCCACACTTACCGAGGAAAATGTGGTTAAAGAACCGATAAACCCAGTGGAAATTCCATGAACCAATAAGGCACTCTCCATGAATTGAGAAAAGGCAATAGTTAAAAAACAAGCAATAAAGAAGCTGCCGGCCAAATTCACAGCGAAGGTTCCCCAAGGAAATAGCGAATTGCTGTTTAGATTAAGGTCGATATAATATCTGGCAATTGCACCCAAAAACCCACCTATTCCTACACTTATAACTGCCATCCCCATACTCCCCTATTTTTGATTAGCACCCCACAAGCCCAGGTTGTTTTCTCTGGCAAGCTTCTGAGCTGCAACAAAACGCTCGACATACTTGATATTTGGAGGATATGTTGCTACCTGAGCATAACCCTTTGCAACCAAAAGCTCATTCAACATTTTTTCTTCCAACCATACATAAGCCAATAAACGGTCATATCTGTCTCTTTTCTCTACATCAAACTCCAATGCCACTTCTTTCCCTTTAAGCTGTCCTTTGGTATATTCACTAGCTTCCCGGCCAAAGGCTTCCACACCCTTAGCCGGATGAACTGTCTCCGGGGTATTGATTCCGATTAACCTAAGTCTTTCTTCCTTGCCATCAATAATAACTATGATAGTATCCCCGTCAACAACTCTTTTGACCGAATAAAGATTTCCCTCAAAGGCCGACTCTGTCTTTACGTAATCCAGACTGCAGGCGGCAATGAAAAGAATAATAACAAGAAAAAAAACTAAAGATAGCCTCTTCATCTCCACCTCTTATTCAATAAATACCTCTACTTTAAAAACTAAGGACCTGGTTCCATTTAGCCAGCTCAATGTGATTTTGGCTCACATCCATAATTTTATATTTTCCCAGCTTATCCAGTGTAGCCCGGGTATCATTGGCAAGCTTAATAACATCCTTTTTTTGGGTTGTTGATGTTCCCCTCACAACCTCATATAAGGCAGCATCATTAATAATAATTTGAATTTCTTCATCAGGATATTCCTCTAACTCCTTTGCCAGCGTCGTCAAAGCAAACTGTCCCACCAAGGTTGGTTTTATATAGTCGAATAACTTCGAGCCTCTTGACAACAACTGCTCGCCCCTGTTTATAGAGTATCTCACCTCAATATCCTCACCCTCATACTGAGATGAGATACCTGCCAAATAAGCTGATATCAAAATACTTCCTCCAGTTCCCCCATATGTTGCGGTTAATTATTTTTCCCTCATGCCAAAAAGCATCTTCCCTACCTCATATCCCGAGCAATGGCAAATACCCCTATAATATTGCCTTCGTTGTCCTTATAGGCATTTGCATTAAAAGAAACCGGGATTATTTCAGCTTTATCCAAGCTTATCAAGCCTAAGTCACATCCCTTGACCTTACCCCCCTTTAATGCAATATTGATTGCTTCGTTGGCTCTATTGGGCTCAGTAAAATAATTTTGGAAAAATGAGTTTAGCAGAATTTGCCGTGAATAACCTGTTAACTCAACAGCTGCCTCATTGACATCTGTAATTTTACCTTGATAGTCAACAGTTACCATCAGGTCGATACTGCTTTCAATAAGTCCTCTGGCATAGTTTTTTGAATCAGCCAGCTGACTCATAATAATTCTATTTTCCCTTATATCACGAGCTACAGCAAATATTCCCTGGACAATCCCATCATGATTATGAAAAACAGATGCATTAAAGGACACCGGTATTATCTCATTTCCTGCAGTTTTTAGGTCCAATTCAAAATTTTTAACCTGTTCCTGCTGAAAGGTTATTGAAACACCCCTTTTAGCGTCTTCCGGGGAGCTGAAATAACTGTGAAAGTTGTCCCCAATCAGCTTTTCTCTGGGGCAGCCGGTAATATTTACGAAAGCCTGATTAACATCCATCAAGGTTCCATCCAGGTTTATTACCATAAACCCATCCAAGCTTGCTTCAATAAGACCTCTGACATAATTTTTAGATTGAGCAAGCTCATTGTATATAATATCTGAAATCTCTTTCATGGATATCAAAATACCATGAATCAGTCCGTCAGTTCTATCTCGATAGGTCAAGGCATTAATTAGCACCGGCAAGGTAGTTTTATTGTCCATTATTATCCTGTGAGGTACTGCAGTAATCTTTCCCCTATAAAAACAGGTCTGAATGTCACTGGCTAAACCAATTCCATTAACAAAACGCTGGGCAAATTCTGTCTGAATCAGCTGATCTCTTTCCATGCGAGATAACTGACAAAAGGCGTCATTAACATCAGTTATTATCCCCTTTTCATCAACAGTCAAATGGGGGTCTGTAACCTTGCCTAATAGACCTGAGGTGTAAAACTGAGCATAATTCAATTCACCCTTGGATTCTGTTTTAGACTCAACTTTATTATCTACCGACTGAGGTTTCGACAAAAGCATCAGCAGCTTGTCTATATTCTCCTTAGAAGGAAAAACCCATTCCTTATATCCAGGTAGGTGAAGAAGCTCATGAATTATAAAGGCCCCATCATCTTCAACTGAAATCCTTCTTGACAGTTCCAGCATTCTGGTTAATGTTTCTTTGTAATCCACCAATTCTCCATGACCATATCCGGAGCAATATGGCTTTATAGTAAGCAGTGGTCCTAGATTTTTGTCGTGATATACCCAAAAGGGAAACCACTTGCAAACTAAATAATGATTTTCATGCTTACTGCACATGTTTTTTTCATTCAGAAAGGAACAGCTTTCATAAGTAAACTGAGCGATTTTATTAGCATACCTGCAACATTCTCCACAATACAGACACTGATACCGCGTCTTGCCCGGAATTACAAAATGACTCTTGGTCAGTATACGAAGAATCTCATCGTCATTCTCATCAATGCCTATATCCTTTAGCCCTGCGGCTCTTTGTCCCGCATCCAGATTGTTGTAGCTCTCCAATAAACTCCAAAGACTCTCATTTTCAAGGTTTGCCCTACTTAACTGAGAGTTTTTATTGCTGTTTTTCCTGTTTTCTTTTTTTAAACTTCCGGTTCTCTTGCCCTTACCCATTTATTACTCCTTTATAATCAAGCTAATCCATCAAGCTAGATACTTATTGGCATATTATACTATTTTCCTGCTAAAATCAGAAAGAAGGATAACAGAAACTTCACTTCCTGTTTCCACAGGAGAATGTCCTGCCGGCAAGTCAATTAAAGCGTTACAGCCAATTAAAGAGCGAAGCATGCTTGATTTCTGACCGGATAGCAACTCCACCATCAATCCCTTATCTCCCAGATACGCATTGCCTCTTAAGAAGCGCCTCGGACCGCCCTTTTTGTTAAAAGCGCCCTCTATTACTGCTTTATATTTTTCTAAACAGCCAAGCATGCCACGAAGTCTTTTAATTACAGGAACGGCCAAAAGCTGAAAACCCACCGCACCGGCAGCAGCATTTCCAGAGAGGGCTATCACCGGTTTTGAATCAAGCAACGCACCCCCACTATGACTTCCCGGCTTTATCCCGACTCCCCAAAACAAAATTTTCGCTCCCAATCCTCTAAGAAGCGATAATGCATAATCATCATTTCCCGAAGCAGTCCTGCCCAAAGTTACAAGCAAATCAGCCTTGAGAAGAATTCTTTTAACCATATCTTCTACCTCTTCCATGCTGCAACCCTGAGTATATCCGATCTCCTGAACCTTTCCTCCAACCACACAAGCCAGAGATGAAATAAGAGGCCCGTTACAATCTCTGATCTGATTGAACTCCGGGTCTATAGTGTTATAAGGAACAATTTCATCTGCTAGACTTAAAACAGCTATCCTGGGCTGACGATAAACCTTCACCACATCTTTCCCAAAGGCTGCAAAGACCCCTATCAAACCCGGACCAACAACTGTTCCCCTATCAGCCAACAAGTCGCCTTTTTCAAAATCCTCACCGAGCACCTTAATATTATTGCCCGGAATAATATCTTTTAAGAAAAAAACCTCGTTTTCCCTGACCTCAGTATGCTCCTGAGGAACAACCGCTCCTGTGTTCTGAGGAATCGGTCTACCGGTAAGAACCGCTACTGTCTCGCCCGGATAAACAACTGTGTTCTGGATATCTTTTGAAAGCTTAACAATCCTTAACTGCCCGGAGCCCATATCCTTCAGGTGAACTGCAAAACCATCGACAGCGGCCTGAGGATATGCCGGCAGATTGGCTGGGGCAGTAAAGTCATCCGCTATGACTCTGCCTAAAGCCTCACTAAGAGGTATCTGCTCACTGGGTAAAGGCAGAATATTATTTAACAGCAGCTCCTGAGCAGCCTCAATATCAATATTAATTAACAAATGCCTGTTACCCCCAAATCAGATGTTTTTTCCAAAAGCACAATCAGGATAATGACATATCTCACATTCCTGACATAGACCTCCATGACCCATGGCCACTATATCCTCACGACTTATCTTGTCCTCTGCAAAAAAACGAGGCAAAAGCAAGTCAAAAACCGTATTTCGATTAAACATAACGCAGCCGGGCAAACCACAAACAGGAATATGGCCTAAATATGAAAGCATAACCATGGATCCGGGAATTACTGGAGAGCCGTAAAAAATTTCCCTTGCCCCTGATTTTCTTATACCATCCGGAGTAACATCATCAGGATCAACCGACATTCCCCCGGTGACTAAAACAAGCTGAGCCCCTTCTGCTATCATCCTATGTATTTCCTCAGCAATAATCTCGGAATTATCAGGAACAATAACCTGGGCAAGAAGCCTTCCACCAAAAGAGGCTATCTTTTTTTTGATTACCGGGAAAAATCCATCCTTGATTCTGCCCTCATAAACCTCAGTACCGCTGGTTATTACCCCAACCCAGAGAGGAGAAAAAGCCTTAACTGAAATGACGGGCTCCCCTTTGGAAAATTCTTCAGCCTGATCCAAAACCTCCTGCGGAATCGTCAATGGAATTACCCTTGTCCCCGCTACCGCCTGGTCCTTAAAAACTCTCCTGTTGTTATGCAGGGTAGCAAAGGAAATCCCCTGCAAACTATTAATATTGTAAAGCTTATCAGAAATAACCTTTAAAAGCCCATCCTGGATTGCACTTACAGTAACCTTGCCCTGGTTGGGTTCACTCCAAACCAAACCTTCTCCTGAGGTAACCTGTGCCAGAAAAAGTGCGGCATCATTTTCGTGAACCTCTCCCGGCTCCGGTTCCCAAACATAAATATGTCTTTTCCCCAAATCCAATAATGCCGAAACATCTTCTTGGCTGATTACATGACCTTTTTTAAACGCTCTTTTTTTAACCTGTCCCGGTATAATCTGAGTTATATCATGACATAGTACCATCCCTGCCGCCTCTGTTACCAAAACCTTTCTCATTAAATATCCACCGATTCCTTCTCCACCTTGACTGCACAAATTTTATACTCACCGGTTTTTGTAATAGGATCCACTGCATGACTTGTCAAAACATTAGTCGGACTTTCCTTGTAATGAAATGACATCCAAATTATTCCGGGAGGAACTCGGTCTGTAACCCTTATTCTGGTGGTAAGCTCTCCTCGTCTGGAGGCCACCTTTACCTTGTTTCCTGTTTCAATTCCAAGCTTTGAGGCATCAAGTGGATTAACCTCGGCATATTCCTCTGACCAAATACTGTTAATGCCTGCTGAATAGGTTGTAGTTACATTGTAGTGCTGCAATATCCTTCCTGTAGATAGAAGAAAGGGGTACTCACTGTCTGGTATTTCTCCGGGAGGTATATGCTCTATACCCTGAAAAAGGCCTTTACCTCTGGTAAAGCAACGGTCATGAAGACAGGCGGTCCCAGGATGATCAGGAGTAGGACAAGGCCACTGAATACCGGTGTCGTCTATTCTGGAATAATTTATTCCGCAATATGAGGGGGTCAAAGGAGCCATCTCATCAAATATCTCCTCTGCACCTCGATATTTCCAGGAATGGCCCATTCTTGAGGCTAAAGAAATAAATATCTGCCAATTATTCAAGCCTGCCAAAGGTTCAATTGCCTTCCTCACCCTTTGAACTCTGCGTTCTGTATTGGTGAAGGTTCCATCTGCTTCAGCAAAGCTGGCTGCAGGAAAAACCACATCAGCATATTCTGCTGTTTCTGTAAGAAAAAGCTCCTGCACAACAAGAAACTCCAGTTTTTCCAACCCTGAGCGGATGTGATTGCTGTTTGGGTCAGAAAGTACAGGATTTTCACCCCATATGTACATTGCCTTGATTCCACCCGAATGAGCTTCATCAAACATTTCAGGAATCATCAGACCCTTTTCTTTATCTAACGATTTACCCCAAGCCTTTTCAAATTTTTCCCTTGCTGCTGAATCTGTCACCGATTGATAGCCGGGATATACATTGGGCAAAGCTCCCATGTCACAAGCGCCTTGAACATTATTTTGCCCACGAATAGGATTAACTCCGGTACTTGGCCGACCCAAATGACCGGTTAGTAAAGCAAGGTTTGCAATGCTCATTACATTGCTGGTACCGCAGACATGCTCTGTAATGCCTAGGGTATAAAAAAGCATTGCCTTATCTGTCAATGCATACAGCCTGGCAACCGAATATAGGTCCTCAATAGAAACCCCAGTCAGCTTTGATACATATTCAGGAGTATAGCTCTTTACCGTTTCCCTTACTTCCTGATAATTTTCTGTTCTTTCTTCGATATATGACTGATCCTCCATCCCTTCATTAATGATAATATGCATCAAGCCATTAATAAGTGGAATATCTGTACCTGGATTTATTCTGAGCCAATAATCAGCTTCCTCTGCAAGCTCAATCCTTCTTGGGTCAACAACTATCAGTTTAGCACCCTTTCTTGCTGCCTGTCTCATCTTATATCCAATAATAGGGTGGGCTTCGGTAGTATTGGTCCCAAAAAGAAAAAGAAGCTCTGCATCCTTTATTTCAGAAATCGAGTTTGTCATAGCCCCACTGCCAAAGGAAGTGGCCAGACCGGCCACTGTTGGAGCGTGTCAAGTACGGGCACAGTGGTCAATATTATTTGTGCCCATCACCACCCTTACAAACTTCTGAAATAGATAGTTTTCTTCATTTGTACATCTGGCTGAACTTAATGCTGCAAAGGAATCGGCACCATTATTAGCACTTATTTCCTTAAAACGTGTGCTGACAAGATCCAGAGCCTCATCCCAGCTAGCTGGAACAAACTCTCCGTTTTTCTTGATTAAGGGAGTTCTGATCCTTTTGGGATGATAAATATAGTCCCAGCCAAATCTGCCCTTTATGCACAGGGCACGTCCGTTAACCACGCTGGTAGGATTTGAGGCAACACTTATTACCTCCCCATTCTTAACACAAAGATCAAAGTTGCATCCGGTTCCACAGAAAGGACAGGTAGTTTTTACCTTTTTAATATCCCATTGCCGTGCTTTATTCTTGATTTGCTTTTCCATTAAGGCGCCCGTTGGGCATACAGCAATACAATTTCCGCAAAATATACAATCTGATTCTAATAGGGGGGAATCTCCAAAGGCAGTAACCTTAGTATCAAAGCCCCGGTAGGAAAAATCCAGCACATCCTTACCGGTAATTTCACTACAGGCTCTTATGCACTTGCCACAAAGGATGCACTTGTTTAGATCCCTGACAATAAAAGGATTTTGATCCTCTAAAACATAGTTATGACTTTCCCCTTCCATAGAGCCTTTTTTAACTCCATAAAGATAACAATAATCGGCTAGTCGGCAGTCCCCCATTTTCTCACAGGTCAAACAGTCATTGGGGTGATTTGCCATAAGCAGCTCAAGTATGCTTTTTCTTGCCTCTATAACCGGAGCAGAACCGGTTAAAACCTCCATGCCCGGGCTGACTGCAGTAACACATGAGGCGGCAAGATTCCTCATGCCCTTGATTTCCACAACACATAACCGACAGCCTCCATATTGAGTCAATTCAGGATCATGGCAAAGACGAGGAATGTCTATACCTAATTCCTCCGCTGCTTCAAGAACTGTAGTCCCTGAAGGAAATTTTACCTCCCGGCCGTCTATTTTCAGATCCACCATCTTCATTTATTCAGCCCTCCCTGACAAATCTTTGTCGTCTATATTAATTATCATTTTTTTCTATTGAGAGATGCTTGATAATAAAATCCACCAGTTCCTCAAGCATATATAATGAATAGCATGGTACCCCTTCTTCCATAGGCTCATCGCTTACAACAGCAATTATATTTTCCGCCTGGGGTAAAAGACCCATTGAAAAATTCTTTCTAGAAACTTCTATCTTAGGACCTGGATTCCTTTTAAAGCCCTCAACAATTATCAAATCTACCCCTGAGATTCTGTCACATATTTCCCCTAAAGGGGGCAGCTTGTCATAACGCTCATGAATAGTCAGAGACTTAGGTCCTGCCACAACAACCTTGTCAGCCCCTGCCTGATAAAACAAGTAAGAATCCTTACCTTCCGAATCCAGTTGATATCCATGAGACGCATGCTTGACTACTGCAATCTCGTATCCTCTGGTTTTCATAATCTTAACTATTTCCACAATAACTGTGGTCTTCCCGGAATTTGAATATCCGGTAATGAATATTACCGGAATCACAGGCTGATTATCCATAAAATAAATATTCTCCGATTTATAAAGAGTTCAAAAATATCAAAAAGGTCAATCTGACTTTTTGTCAGATTGACCCTATTACCCTTGAGTCAAAGAGAGAAAACCCAGGCGCCTACTCTCTTGAAAAAGCGCTCATGTGGAATAGGTGTTTTGATGAGCAGCTGATTTTCATGCTAACTGCTCATCAATTACAGTTTTATCAAACTTTGACTTGAAAACTAATATGTTTTTTTTGGTTTTTTTACCGGTGCTGTTGAAGAATCTGTTGAGGTAATAAGATTTTTCTCAGCTTTTTTCTTTTTTTCTTCCTTCTTTTTAGGACTTTTGTCTCCCATAATAGTTACCTCCCAAGATTTATTGTTTTCCTGTACCCCTCATGCTTATTATATCCTGTTTCGACCCAAAAAATCATTAAACCTTCTTTACAAATTCGGATTTTAATTTCATATCCCCTATCCCATCGATCTTACAATCAATATTGTGGTCCCCATCAACCAAACGTATGTTTTTTACCTTAATCCCTTTTTTTATGACCAAGGAGCTGCCCTTTACTTTTAAATCCTTAATTACTGTAATAGAGTCACCATCATTCAACTCATTTCCATTGGCATCTCTGACAACATCCTTTTCCTCACTGCCTTCTGACTGCAGGCTTCTTTCAAAGCCACATTCCGGACATATAACCAAGCTTCCGTCTTCATATGTGTAAATTGAATTGCATTTTGAACAGCTGGGCAAATCTGACATATTATATTCGTCCTTTTCTAATATTATTTTTCTCTGTTTAGCTACATATGCTATCATAACCCTTCTATATTTTCAATCAATGCTGATTTTGAAGCTGTACCTCTGAATATGAAGGAACTAACCTTTTGCAAAAGGTTAGTTCCTTCATATTTATTGCTCTATACTATTTATCTCAGGATTTAGGAATTATCTGGATTATTTTTTCACCTGTAACCTCTGCATTTTGAGGAACTGCTACAAGTTTCTCCTTCAGCATTTTAATAGTAACCTCAGGCAGGGACTGTACTAAAATATCATTGTTTTCTCTTAATCTTGGCTTTTCAAACTCCCGCTTAGAAAACTCATCTTCTCCCCTTGGAGATACCTCCTTGCGGTCCTGTCTGAAATTATCTCCTTTGTTTAGCAACAACTGTATCTGCTGAGGATTTAGCTGACTATAAACCTGGTTTGATAAATCAGTCTTGACCTCATCCTCTGCATTGCTCATCTTTTCCACCAAAGGCAAAATTGCTTTTGCCTGCTCTGAGCTGATCCTCAAATTTCCGGTATTCTCCAAAAGAATCAGGTCCCGATATACTGAGCTGGTTTTTACCGGGTTGAGCTGCACAAATTCTTTCTCAAATTTCCAGTGAAGTATGGCACCGGTAATCATAATCAACAACCCGGCAACAATTGCCCCAATCAGCAGATAAAGCCATTTTTTATTGATTGCTTTAAGCTTTTCCAAAAAATTCACTCTTCATTCCCCCATTGTTTTATTTGTTTTTTTCTGTTTCTGTTATTGATTATTATGCAATACCTATCTTGGAATTACCTTGGAAAAAATAATATTTGTTTTTTTAAGGTAATTTTAAGAAAATAGCTATAGAATTAAAATAAAGGGGGTGCCTAATGAGATTGCTACTAATAGAGGATGAGCTTAGGCTTTCTGAAGCACTTGTCTATATTTTAGAAAAAAATAAATATGCTGTTGATGTTGCTTTTGACGGTATAACCGGTCAGGATATGGCGGAGTCGGGAATCTATGATCTGATAATTTTAGACAGAATGCTACCCGGCAAAGAAGGGGTCGCTCTCTTAAAGGAAATAAGACTTCAAGGGATTACAACCCCGGTGCTTCTACTTACAGCAAAAGATGCAGTAGAAGATAGGGTTGAAGGCTTAGATTCAGGAGCAGACGATTACTTGGTAAAACCCTTTGCTACCCCTGAACTGTTAGCCAGAATCAGAACCTTGTCCAGACGGCACTCTACACAATTTGATGGAGAAAAGTTACATGTGGCCTGCCTTACCCTTGATCCTCTGCGCTGCGAGATAGTATCCGGGGATCAGCCAATAAAGCTGACCCTAAAGGAATCACAGCTTTTGGAGCTATTTATGCGCAACAAGGAACAGGTGCTTACAAAAGATCAGATACTTTCCCGGGTTTGGGGCCTTGAAACTGAAGTGGATATTAACAATGTGGAAATATATATTCACTATCTGCGTAAAAAGATAGATCCCAAAATATGTGGGGTAAACATTGAAACAATAAGGGGCATAGGATATTGCCTAAAGGAAGGAACCCATGTTTAACAGCCTTAAATTAAAACTGACTTTTATCAATGTAGGCATAACCGGTCTCATTATTTTATTCCTTACCTCCGGAATCTACATCATTACCCGTCATAACCTGGAAATACAAACCCGGCAGCTTATGCTTATGATAGCCTCCGATTCCGAAACAGAGGCTTTATACCCCACTGAAGGTGAAGAAAGAAATAGGTTGAATTATTTTTATGTAGTAATAAATAACTCGGGGAAATTCACTAAAATTTCAGCTCGTGTACCGATGCCTCCTGAGCAAATCCAGATTCTGGCAGATACTGCTCTGAATTCAGGCAAACCAACAGGAAGGCTTTGGCTTCAGGATAATAAATCCTTGAGTTTTCTCATATCACCGGAAAAAAACCGTACTGAAGCTACCATCGTTTTTGTCTCGGATGACTATGAAAACAAGGTTTTGGAAGAACTACTGACTGCTCTTATCATCAGTAGCTTATTTGGCTTGACCCTGGTTTTCTTGAGCAGTCTTTATGTTGCTGAAAAAGCATTGCGACCAATAAAAAAATCCTGGGAAAGACAGAAAAACTTCGTTGCAGATGCCTCTCATGAGCTTAGAACACCTCTTTCAGTTATCCAAACAAACTTGGAGGTGGTTTTGGATAATCCTCACCAGTCTGTAGAAAACCAGGAGAAATGGTTGGATAACATAAAAAAGGAAACTGAAAGAATGGCCGACCTGGTTAATGATTTGCTATTTCTAGCCCGAGCGGATTCTCAGCAAAAAATCCTGTTGTTCAAAGAATTTGATCTGGACAGCCTCCTTGTCCGCACTTTAAAAACCTTTGAACCATTGGCAGTCAATAAAAATATTACCCTGAAATCATCAATCTATTCCCAAGTCAAGCTTTGGGGTGATGAAAGCAGAATCCAACAGGTTGTTGTTATCCTGCTGGATAATGCAATAAAATATACTCCTCAAACAGGAGAAATTACTCTGGAGTTGAAGGATGCTGGGAACAGTGTAGAAATAACCGTTTCAGATACCGGCCAGGGAATTGATGAAAAGCATCTTGATAAAATTTTTGAAAGATTTTACCGGGTAGATGATGCCAGGTCTAAAAAAAGTGGGGGGACTGGCCTAGGACTGGCCATCGCCCAGTGGATAATTAAGGAACACCATGGAACAATAAAAATAGAAAGTCTCCCGGAAAAGGGCTCCAGATTTATTAT
>JAAXTT010000206.1 GCA_013336365.1 Peptococcaceae bacterium | reverse complement strand
CTTAATTGTGGTGAGGTGTTTTTGTTTAATAAATTATTAAATCCAGATATAGAATAAAACTTGTACATATTATCAAGATGTAGAAATGTCTGTAAAATCAAAGAAATAAATAAAAATACTTTATAAATAGTTGAAAAAAACTATTTACAAAAGCAACAAAAGCAATTAGATTATATAGTAAGTGGTGATTTGTGATGTAAAGTGGATTAAAGTGGGGAATAGTTAGCATGGGTGGGATAGATTATTATGTTTATAGGTGAATATCAACATGCTATTGACCCAAAGGGAAGACTATTCATTCCTGTTAAATTTCGCGAAGGCCTGGGAGAAAAGTTTGTTGTTACAAAGGGATTGGACGGATGTCTGTTCGTATACCCCCCCAAGGATTGGACAGTACTGGAGCAAAAAATGAAATCCCTTCCTTTTACAAAGTCTGATGCCCGGGCCTTTATGCGGTTTTTTTTCTCTGGAGCAACAGAGTGTGAGGTGGATAAGCAGGGCAGAATTCTTATTCCATCTAATTTGCGAGAGTATGCCGGATTGGAAAAAGAAACAATGATTATAGGTGTCTCTTCGAGAGCGGAGATATGGGCTCGTCAGCGTTGGGAGGAATACAGTATTGCCGCGTCAGCTTCTGCTGATGAGCTTGCCGAAAAAATGGTTGATTTTGATTTGGGCATTTAAAGGGAATTACAGGTAGGAGCAAATAAAATGCCGGATGAAGATGACAGATACCTGAATTACCACCGTCCCGTATTGCTTGAGGAGATAATAGACGTTTTAAAGCCTCAAAGTGGCGGAGTTTATGTTGATTGCACTTTGGGCGGTGCAGGACATACATATCATTTATTGGAGGCTTCATCCCCAAGGGGAAAAGTGGTTGGCATTGATCAGGATACAGATGCAATCAATGCGGCGACAGAGAGACTTAAGGATTTTTCTGACAGAGCCTTTTTGGTTAAGGGAAATTTTACTGATTTGCCGGCTATTCTTAATAGACTTGGAATAGAAGTGGTGGATGGGATACTTTATGATTTAGGGGTAAGCTCTTACCAGCTGGATAATCCTGATAGAGGCTTCAGTTATAAGAAAGATGCTCTCCTTGATATGCGAATGGACAGAAGCAAGGAAAAAACCGCTGAGGATCTGGTCAATAATCTATCCCAGGATGAACTAGCCAATATTATAAGCAAGTATGGGGAAGAACGATTTGCCGGAAGAATTGCCTTTTTTATATGCAGGGAAAGAGAGAATACCAGGATTACAACTACCGGTCAACTGGTTGAAATAATTAAACAGGCAATACCAGCCAGATACAGGAGAGTTGGTCCCCACCCGGCAAAAAGAACATTTCAGGCCTTGAGAATAGAGGTAAATGGAGAGCTGGATGTTCTCGTCACTGCTTTGGAAGGCATGATAGATTGTTTAAAGCCCGGTGGAAGAGTGGCGGTTATTACCTACCACTCATTAGAGGATCGGATTGTAAAGGATTTTTTTAAAAGGAAGTCTCAGGGCTGTCAATGCTCAAAGGAATTTCCGGTTTGTGTGTGTACAGTAAAGCCATCTATACGGTTGATTAAGGCAGGGGGAGTGACTCCTTCTGCAGAAGAGATAGAGGGAAATCCTAGGGCCAGAAGTGCCAGACTTAGAGTGGCTCAGCGTCTTTAAAGCTGATAAAATACATTGGTTGTTGATTTATAGTGCAATAAGTCTAACAAAGTTTGGAGGTTGATTATACCGTGGTCGTAGCTCAAGAGCAATATGATCATTACAGTCTACCCCAGGATAAAAGCCCTTCAAAAAGGCGAATTAAGGAAAGACGTTTTTCTGGTAAAGGAAAGCACAGCCTTTCTATTCTGGTTCTGATGTTTTTTGGCACAGGGATGCTCATTGCCTATTATTATTCTCAGGTGGTTGTTTCAGGCTATGAAATTGCTCAGTTGAATAATCAGATAACTGTGATTCAGCAAGAAACCGATTCCTTGTCTGGTGCGGTGGATAGCTTTGATACCTTGGGGAGAGTTGAATACATAGCAGTCAACAAACTTAAGATGGTAAAGCCAGCCAGTAGTGATATTGTAGTGGTCAAGTCAAGTTTGGCTGTGTCTGCCAGCCAGAATAATACCTCGACAGATAATAATGTCAAGCAAGGAAATGCCGGTCAAGAGGCCAAGAGTTATGTGGCAGAAAGAAGCAGTAAGGTTCTTCAGGCGTTTGTGAACTTGCTTGGAATGAAGGGTAGCTGAACAGTGAATTTATCAGGTAGGCTTATGGAGGGATAAAGGTATGTGTACTATCCCGACCCACAGGAGGCT
>JAAXTT010000205.1 GCA_013336365.1 Peptococcaceae bacterium | reverse complement strand
ACCAAATACGCAGATACATATCCGGAGCCACAACAGTGGTTGGGGTAGTTAACATAAAAATACCCCATATTACCCCGAGGCCCGCTATCAGGCCACCCTCAGGGAGAACGGGGATCAAGGACAGATTTGCTTGTGGTACCTGACTAAATAGAGCTGAAAAACCACCGACCTTGTATATTGCCATTGGGAAAAGAATCGCAAATCCCACAAGCAATATTATAAATTGCACAAAGTCTGTCATTGTAACTGCCCACATTCCGGCTATTGCCGTATAAATCGTAAATACACCTGCAGTTGCAATTATTGCTATCACAAAACTCCAACCCAATGAAACCTCTAAAACACGAGCACCTGCTACAACAAAAGCTGCGAAAATAAAGGTCCATGAGAAAAAAATGCTTATCGATGATACCAGTCTGCAGTTTTTACCAAATCTGATTTCAAATATATCAGCAATCGTATATTGTTCCAATCTCCTTAGTGGCACCAAAAAAGTTTTTACCAATATCAAAAAACCGACTATATATGCTATAAATAGCCATAATGCACTTAACCCCATGCTATATGCCATACCTGAGACAGCTATAGCTAATCCGCCTACAAATATAGACATTAATGTTCCGATGGATAACCAGAATCCAAGCCTTCTTCCTGCCACAAAAAAATCATCAAAGGTCTTAATATACCTGACACAGTACACTCCTAAAATAAACATGCCCAAAATATAAACTATCATTATCATAGAGTCCAAATTCAGATGCATAACTATACCCTCCTTTTTTTATTATAATTATTTTTTACCATCCTGCCTGGAAGTTTTGCCAGGCAGGATGATTTACAGGAATCTTTATCAAGCTTTTTTCCGAAAGCAAATTGTATCCTAGAAACCAGGTACCTGATTAGGGAAGTAATCCTTACAATCACCTTCTCTATGAACATCACAGGTTGAACAGTGAAGCTCTCCACCAAAAGGCAGAACACCATCAAAGGGCACAGGAATAACATTGAAGCCCAGCTTATCCAACTGATCCTGGTACGCAGTTTCGTGCCCTTCCACACAAACTGTCTTTTCATCAAGGCTAAGACAGTTCATTGAAATCCATGAAGTGCCCACGCGCTCGTTAACTGAACCGCAGGTAATATTGTAGTGGTGCACAGGGCGAGCTGACTCGATCACTTCCCAATCATTTCTCTTCATTAACTCTGCAAAATCTGTACCCATTGGCTGCAACTCCGGGTTAACCATCATAAGGCCGGGTCTTAAGGGCAGGATATTTATGTCAATGTGCCAAAGGAGTGGATCTCCACTGAATTGGACTTCATGGAAGCGCATGCCCTTTGCTTCAAAATACCGCCTAAGCCAATTGCGTCCCGGTTCGTTAGACACACAGGAAACCTGCCAAATTACATCTTTACCTAAACGCATTCCATCGGCTACGTCAAACAAAGGCTCTTTGTCAGTTTGCTGCCAGCGTCTTTCCTGGGCTCTTTTCATTTTTGTCTCCAAATCCCATACCTTATAGAAATTATAAAAATACTCGGTATCATAAGACTCATCAGACAATCTTGGCTTTGGTGCAGCCATCCACATAAATTCCGGATCTTCTTTAAAATACCTATTAAGGATAGAACGATAAGCTACGTAGTCAAAAAAACGTGCTCTGATGGACATGGTTGCCTCAAGTATCTCATTTCCTACAGCCATCAACACATCCCTTGGTGGCATAGTTCCATGCATAACAGGCACTTCCCAATCCGGTGTCTTTGCAGATTGATTCCAATTTATTTCATCACATTGATCGACAATAATCCCTCTTGACTCAAGGATCTTTTTAAAGTTATCCATTTGCTCTGTTGCCTTCTCTTCATAATCCTGAGGCAGCCTACCATATGGATAATTTGACTTTTCACAGTCATACCACCAAGAGACATCAGTCTTGGGTTGACAGCTGCTCTCAATTCGACCCAAAATAACCCGCTTCAAAGGGTCCCATTCATTCCATGAGTTAACCATTTTGGCCATTACATTTTCCCCCTTATTTTATTAGAGCAATGCTCCATTATTAACAGATAATTAAAACTCATAATACCCCCATTCATTTTTAAAGCGATATTTATATTCTTTTTTTGAATATGCATATTATATTCATTTTATACATATATATCAATACCAAAATATAAAATTTTTGAATGATCTTAATACTGCCTCCAATTATTAATTAATTGGTTAAATATGCTAACATACCAGCCTTATCTAGGATTTCTGCGGCTAAATAAAAACACGCCATTTTTTATTATTATCAACGAATGGCATGTTT